>NZ_JBFRPK010000038.1:0-65539 GCF_041471965.1 Vibrio sp. 10N.261.51.A3 | reverse complement strand
TGCTCGGCGCACAACTAAAAGGCCTTACATAAAAGTAAGGCCTTAACTGCTTGAAGGTAACCGTCAGTTTAACGTAATTGGCTATCTTTACTTGCTCGACGGTTAAACAATGAATGTCGATGTGCGTCATGCTCTAATATTGACTGACATTCTATACACAAACGAACGCCTTTGATCGCGCGTCGTCTTTGTTCCGGAATCTCATCACCACACTCATAACAATAACGCAAACCCTCACCACCTCGAAGGTTTCCTCTTACACGAGAGATCTCATCATCAATGGTATTTTGTATTTGCTGGCTGACACTATCGTCACCTGCCCATCCTACGGCCATAAGCCCTCCTCAGTATTTGAACGAGAAAATCTATACCTACCGCGGTAAGAGCATATTATAGCCACATTTAAGGATTGTAATAATTATCAAAATCAATAAAACACTATTACACATAGGTAACAAAAATTATTTATTTCTCGCCACTGCACTATTCTATAGGCAATAAAAAACCCAGCCTGTTGGCTGGGTTTTATAAGTAACCTAATGCTTAATCAATCTAATTAACCTATGTGCGTTACGCCGCCCATGTATGGTTGAAGTACTTCTGGGATAGCAATACGGCCATCTGCTTCTTGGTTGTTCTCAAGGATAGCAACCATAGTACGACCAACAGCAAGACCAGAACCGTTTAGTGTGTGTACAAGTTCAGGTTTTTTCTCGCCTTTACGACGGAAACGAGCTTGCATACGACGCGCTTGGAAATCCCACATGTTTGAACAAGAAGAAATCTCACGGTAAGTCTCTTGTGCTGGAACCCATACTTCTAAGTCGTAAGTTTTCGCAGAACCGAAGCCCATGTCACCTGTACATAGAATCACTTTACGGTAAGGAAGCTCTAGAAGTTGAAGTACTTTCTCAGCGTGGCCAGTTAGCTCTTCAAGCGCTGCCATTGAGTCTTCTGGCTTAGTGATTTGTACTAATTCAACTTTGTCGAATTGGTGCATACGGATAAGGCCACGAGTGTCACGACCGTAAGAACCTGCTTCAGAACGGAAACATGGCGTGTGAGCTGTCATCTTAAGTGGCAGTTCAGCTTCATCAGTTATCGTGTCACGAACCATGTTCGTTACCGGTACTTCCGCAGTAGGGATAAGCGATAGAGTCTTAAGAGGTACGTCACTTACTTGCTCAGTCAGTGGGCTTGTGTGGAACAAGTCTTCGCCGAACTTAGGAAGTTGACCAGTACCGTAAAGGCTATCGTGGTTCACTAGGTACGGTACGTACATTTCTGTGTAGCCGTGCTCATCAGTATGAAGGTCCAGCATGAACTGAGCAATAGCACGGTGTAGACGTGCAAATTTGCCTTTCATCACGATGAAACGAGAACCAGAGATTTTAACTGCGCTAGCAAAATCAAGACCGCCAGACATTTCGCCAAGGTCTACATGATCTTTCACTTCAAAGTCGTAAGTCTTAGGTTGGCCCCAGCGAGAAACTTCTACGTTGTCGTCTTCATCTTTACCGTCTGGCACTTCTGCATCAGGTAGGTTAGGAATAGACATTGTGATCGTTTCTAGCTCAGATTGAAGGTCAGCCAATGCTACTTTAGCTTGGTCTAGTTCTGCGCCTAAGTTGCCTACTTCTGCAAGGATACGCTCAGCTTCTTCATGGTCGCCTTTTGCTTTGGCTTGACCAATGGACTTCGATCGAGAGTTACGTAACGCTTGTAGCTCTTCAGTTTTCATCTGAAGGGACTTACGTTTTTCTTCAAGTTCACGAATTGTCTCTACATCAAGGGTGAAGCCTCGACGTGCTAATTTTGCCGCTGTTTCATCCAGCTCAGCTCGAAGTAATTTAGAATCCAGCATTGCTAATCCTATGCTTTAGTTATTTGAATATTCAGTAGTTTGCTACTGAATCACTGCTAAACCCCTAAAACTGGTGCTATTTCGACCAATTTATAACGATTTAATTGAAATTTTATGACTAGGTAACGATATCCAAAAAAGACTACTTTTCATAGCGTTTTTGTGGGCTTTTTGCGTCCAAATCCGCCAGATAATCTAGCTTCTCGCCAATTTTGGTCTCTAAGCCTCGTTTTGTTGGGAAATAGTATTGCTTCTCTCCCATTTCAGGAGGCAGATATTTTTCACCCGCCGCGTAGGCTCCTGGTTCGTCATGAGCATAACGGTATTCTTGCCCGTAGCCCATGTCCTTCATCAAAGTTGTCGGTGCATTTCGCAAATGATGCGGAACTTCATACTCAGGCAGATTGTGTGCATCCGTTAACGCTTGCTTCCAAGCTGTGTAAACGGCGTTACTCTTTGGTGCACACGCGAGATAAACAACCGCCTGTGCAATAGCACGCTCACCTTCGGCAGGACCAATTCGAGTGAAGCAGTCCCAAGCGGACATTGCGACCTGCATTGCTCTTGGGTCAGCGTTGCCGATATCTTCAGAAGCTATCGCCAATAAGCGCCTAACGATATAAAGTGGGTCACACCCGGCTGCAATCATTCGAGCTGACCAATACAAGGCCGCATCAGGTTTTGAACCACGTATCGACTTATGGACGGCGGATATTAGGTCGTACCAAATATCACCCTTGTTATCGAAACGAGCGACTTTCTCACCAGCCACTTCAGCCAACAACTGCAAGGTTATCGCTTTCTCGCCTTTATCGTTGTCTTCTGCCATGTCATACAGCAGTTCAAGGTAGTTAAGCGACATACGCGCGTCGCCGTTAACCAGTTCTGCAAGGCGATCTAAAACATTATCAGCAAAATCAACAGGCACATCACCTAACCCACGTTGCTTATCTTCAATCGCTTGGCGAATGACAAGAGAAATATCATCTGTGTTCAGGGACGTCAGTTTGTAGACACGCGCACGTGACAACAAAGCGTTGTTCAGTTCAAAAGATGGGTTTTCTGTCGTCGCACCAATAAAGGTCACGGTGCCATCTTCGATATGAGGCAGAAAAGCATCTTGCTGACTTTTGTTAAAGCGATGGACTTCGTCCACAAACAGGATGGTTCTGCGCCCTGCTTGCTTGTTCTCGCGCGCTTTTTCAATTGCAATACGAATGTCTTTTACGCCCGAGGTTACCGCCGATACGCGTTCCACTTCAGCATTCGCATAGTTTGCTGCAACTTCGGCTAACGTCGTTTTACCGGTGCCCGGAGGCCCCCACAAAATCATCGAGTGGATATGGCCCGCTTCCAACGCTCTGCGAAGTGGTTTACCTGGGCCTAATATATGCTGCTGACCGATGTACTGTTCGACAGTTTCCGGTCTCATACGAGCAGCAAGGGGACGAAAATCTTCGTCCCCCGCAAAATCTAAGCTGTAATTACTCAATTGCAATCTCTTGATTCGTTGATGGCATTAATGCCTATCGACGTACTACCAAACGATCTGCTTGTTTAGATCAGTTTCTTTGGTCGTCGACCTCGACACCTTCCGGTGCCACAAAAGTAAAGCGGTCTGCTGCAGGTTTACCCAAATCAACATTGCTAAAGGTAAACTCACCTTTTTGACCGTCTTGTTCAATCACATTAAAGCCCTGAACAATGCCCTTTTCGGTGATATTAATCTGGAAGTCACCCTGATTAGAATCGACAGCAGTTGGCGTTAGCGTGAATTGGTTACCCGTTTGCGCCACATTATAATTATCCCAATCACTTTCTTGGTTACGTGTAAGCAGGACAAAAGGTGTCTGTGATGTCGCTTGCTCTTGCCAATAAATGCTCACTTGCTCAATGAACGGGCTGTAGTACCACAAGCTTTGGCCATCAGATACCAACAAGTTTTCATCAGGGAACGTGGTCTCCCAGCGGAACAGGCTTGGGCGTGCAATCTCTACCGTGCCCTCACCTTCCATAACAACATCACCATCAGGGCTGGTCACGACTTGTTTAAAGTCAGCGCTGAAGCCTGCGTTTAATGCCAAGCGGCTACTCAACTCTTCTTTCGGAGAAGCAAACACTGAGAAGCTCATAAATAAAAGTGCGAATACTTTTTTCATCAATAATCCTGTTAGAACATAAGTCGGTCATATTTTCGATTTGACCGACTGAATAGTTATGAGTTCCTACCGGAACTAATCTTTTGGTGGCGCTGGTGCTAAGACTTCTCGGTTACCGTTATGACCTGGAGCACTTACGATACCTTGAGCTTCAAGTTGCTCGACAATACGTGCAGCACGGTTGTAGCCAATCTTGAATCGACGCTGTACACCTGAAACTGAGCCACGACGTGAATGAACAACGTGTTCTACCACCTGATCAAACAGAGGATCGACCTCTTCATCACCTTCCATCTTCTCACCCGGAAGCAAGGTTTCTGGAGTTTGTTCGCCGTTGGTGATCTCATCAATATAGTTTGGCTTACCACGCGCTTTCCAGTTATTCACAACTGCGTGTACATCGTCATCAGATGCAAAGGCACCGTGAACACGAGTTGTATGGCTAGAACCCGGTGGCAAGTAAAGCATATCACCCATACCCAATAGTGATTCCGCACCACCTTGATCAAGGATAGTTCGTGAATCCGTTTTGGTTGATACCGTAAAGGCAACACGGGTTGGAATGTTCGCTTTGATAAGACCAGTAATAACATCCACTGATGGACGTTGCGTCGCTAGGATCAAGTGAACACCCGCCGCACGTGCTTTTTGTGCCAAACGTGCAATCAGTTCTTCAACCTTCTTACCAACCACCATGATTAGGTCGGCAAATTCATCAACGATAACCACAATGTAAGGCAGCTTCTCAAGCAATGGCGCTTCTGGGTCCATGCTGTCGCCCGGCTTCCACAGTGGATCGTGAATTGGGTGACCCGCTTCCGCTGCCATCTTAAGCTTATCGTTGTAACCTTTAATGTTACGAACGCCTAATGCTGACATCAGCTTATAACGTCGTTCCATCTCGCCAACACACCAACGAAGGGCGTTCGACGCATCTTTCATGTCGGTTACCACTTCAGACAATAGATGAGGAATACCCTCATAAACCGATAGCTCAAGCATTTTCGGGTCGATCATGATGAATCGAACATCTTCCGGTGATGCTTTGTAAAGCATACTCAGAATCATTACGTTCACACCTACCGACTTACCAGAACCGGTTGTACCCGCAACCAGAACGTGAGGCATTTTCGATAGGTCAGCAATAACCGCTTCACCTGCGATATCTTGTCCTAGGACCACTGTTGTTGGCGATTTTGCTTCTTGGAACTGAGGGCTAGCAACCACATCTGAGAAGAATACCGTTTGGCGGCTCATGTTAGGCAGTTCTAAGCCAACATAAGGCTTACCCGGAATCACTTCTACGACACGTACTGCCAATGCAGAGAGTGAACGCGCTAAGTCCATAGAAAGACCAGAAATACGGCTTACTTTCACACCTGGAGCCAGATCAAGTTCGAATCGAGTGATTACTGGACCTGGGAAAATGTCGACAACGTCTGCTTTGATCTTGTAGTCCGCTAGCTTAGATTCAACAAGACGAGCAATTGCCTCTAGCGCATCACGGTCAATAAAGGTTTCACGCTTTTCAGGGTGGAATAACAATTCAAGCGTGGGTAATGGCTCAGCAGGCTTAGGTAAATTAACATCTTGTTGAACCAAGAACGGGTTCTGCGCCGCTGCCATATTCGCTTGTGCTTCAGAGACAATGCTTTGGAATGCGGCGACATCTTGATCTTGATGCGCAGGTTCTTCTTCCGTTACTTCTTCCCAAGGAAGATCAACAGTTGGCTCTAGGTTTTGTGCTGTTGGCTGTTCAGGTTCTGAATGTTCTTCTTGATAAGGGAAAGGTTCAAACTGTTCTTCGATTAATGCTGCGTCAGCTAATTCAGCTTCAGCCTGTTCTGATTCAAGCTCTGAGCCCTGTTGGTAGCTTTGCTCTTCCGTAACATCAAACGGTGAAGGTTGTGCAGAGAAATCGTCTTCCACGGTTGCTTCTGGCTCGCCCATAGGTGAAGCGTATAAAGATTCAGGTTGAACATCTTCAGAACCAAATTCGCCATTTACTTGTGGTGAGCTATCTAATTCTGGTTCAGCACTTCTAAGGTCAGCATGAGCAGGGCCAACTTCTGGTTGTTCGTTCTGCATGTATTGTTGGTAAGCAACCTGAGAATCATGCGCGTCAACCTGATCTTGTTCTGCTAGGTCATCTTCATACATGGCCGCATTTTCTAGCTGCTCTATCGTTGCATTCAACTGTTTAGAGCGCTCAATACCTTCTTCTAGCGGTTCTTCTGGCGCTTGGTAAACAGCTGCTGCAGGGATCGTTTGCTCTGACTCAATTACCGCTTGAGGCTGAACCTGTAGTTCTTCATGAACAGGAGCTTCTTGTTTTGCAGGAGCATCGACAGGCATATGAATATTGTAATGACGCTTCGGCGATGCAGCATTGTCTCGCGCATTTGTCGCCACGTCTGCCGAATCATTGATCGCAGAAAAACTCATCGCAGGATCTAGCGGATCATGCTCTGTTGATTCTTTGTTGCCTTCTATAGCAGGAACATCGCGGTAAGTTGGCGCTTGATGCTGGTGATGACGTTCTTCGATTAAATCGCGGTCTGCTGATTCTCTTAATTGAGGCTCAAGCAGCTCTTGGTCTTGTCCACGAGCCTTATTAACAGCAGACGTGAAGAATTTGATGGCACATTCACCCAACCATTCCACAATACTTAACCAAGAAATACCGGTTAATAGAGTAAAGCCAGCCCCCCATAAGAAAAGAAGAACCAGCGTACTACCAAGAACATTCAACGTTGGAAGAGCAAGGCTTGTTAAGACGTCGCCCACTACGCCACCGGATGAAAAGTACCAGATGTCGTCAAAGTTGATATCCGCTAAACCACAACTCGTAAGAATTAGGATAGTCAGGCCAAGTAAGCGAGTGCCCCACAGCATGAAGTCGATCTGCTCGTCTTCATTACGTTTGCGGAATAATACCCACGCAGCAACCGTCACTAAGATAGGTAAAGGGTAAGCCAAAGAACCAAATACGAAGAAAAGCGTATCCGCCAACCAAGCACCTAGGTAGCCACCCGCATTTTGAATGTCACCACCCCACGCCGTTTGCGACCATGATGGGTCTGCAGGACTAAAAGTTAATAACGCAACGGCAAGTAGAATAGAGAAGAGAACACCGAGAATCAGACTGCACTCTTTGAGACGTTGAGAACCACTCAAACGAGGAGACTGAGGCTCTTCACTCGTTTTAATGATTGTTTCTACTTTATTACTGCTCTGCTTGAACATAAACCAACTTAATAATTAAACGGGATAAAAACATCTCGAGCGGCCAAAGCCGCTCGTTTCAATGAAACTACTGTTGATTTAACCATATCAAACAGAAAAACCCAATTCCAGAAAGCAAGAAAGCGGAACAAATGTCCGCTTTCTTTCATTTCACCAATTGTGACTAACGAGTTTTAATCACAAGTTGATTGGTTTGTTTCACTTCTTCCATTACTACGTAAGTTCGAGTGTCGTTTACGCCCGGTAGACGAAGTAACGTATCACCCAGTAGCTTACGGTAAGCACCCATATCAGATACACGTGTTTTTAGAAGATAGTCAAAATCACCCGACACTAAATGACACTCTTGGATGTCATCCAGTTTCTGCACAGCGGTGTTGAATTGTTCGAACACATCTGGCGCACCACGGTTCAACGTAATTTCAACAAACACTAAAAGTGAAGCATCAAGGTACTGTGGGTTCAGCAACGCTGTGTACCCAGTAATGTAACCTTGACGTTCTAAACGACGAACACGTTCAAGACATGGAGTTGGAGAAAGTCCTACTCGTTTTGAGAGTTCAACGTTTGAGATACGACCGTCTTTTTGCAACTCATTAAGAATGTTGCGGTCAATACGATCTAGTTCCTTGGACGGCTTCTTATAATTGTCTGCCATTTTTTATTCCACCTTATTACTTCCTTGCAAAAAAATATACTACAACTTTTTAATATTCAGTATCAAATTTTATCTAAACCTATCTATACTAGATATTAATTCGACAGAATTACCCTACATATAGATAAAACAACCAAAATAAAATGAGGAGTCAGGATGATCATTGGCGTACCTAAGGAAATCAAGAACCACGAATACCGCGTTGGTATGACCCCAGCTAGCGTGAGAGAACTAATCTCACACGGCCACCAAGTTTTTGTAGAAACCAATGCCGGTACTGGTATCGGTTTTTCAGACGATGATTACATCGCTGTAGGCGCATCCATTCTTCCTACTGCTGCTGACGTTTTCGCGAAAGCAGAGATGATTGTAAAGGTTAAAGAACCTCAAGCTGTCGAGCGAGCTATGCTTCGCGAAGGGCAAATATTATTTACCTATTTACACCTTGCACCAGATTTTCCACAAACTGAAGAGCTTATCAAGAGCAAAGCTGTCTGCGTAGCCTATGAGACTGTAACAGATAATATGGGTCGCTTGCCACTATTAGCACCAATGTCTGAAGTAGCTGGTCGTATGTCTATTCAAGCAGGTGCACAAACATTAGAGAAATCTAACGGTGGTTGTGGTCTTCTTCTTGGTGGCGTTCCAGGTGTTGAACCAGCAAAAGTTGTTGTTGTTGGTGGCGGTGTTGTAGGTGCTAACGCAGCACGTATGGCTGTAGGCCTTCGCGCTGATGTTACAATTCTTGACCGTAACGTAGATACACTGCGTCGACTTGATGAAGAATTCCAAGGTCGCGCAAAAGTGGTTTATTCTACTGAAGACGCCATTGAGAAGCATGTTCTAGAAGCAGACCTAGTAATTGGTGCAGTACTAATTCCTGGCGCAGCAGCTCCAAAATTGGTTACAAAAGAGCACATCGCTAAGATGAAGCCAGGTTCAGCAGTTGTTGATGTTGCAATCGACCAAGGCGGTTGTTTCGAGACTTCTCACGCAACCACTCACGCAGACCCAACTTACATTGTTGATGACGTAGTTCACTACTGTGTTGCAAACATGCCTGGCGCTGTTGCTCGTACTTCAACTTACGCACTAAACAATGCAACACTTCCTTACATTGTTAAGCTAGCGAACAAAGGCTACCGCGAAGCACTTCTATCTGATGAAGGCTTCCTAGAAGGTCTAAACGTTATTCACGGTAAAGTAACTTGTAAAGAAGTTGCAGAAAGCTTTGACCTTGAATACGTAGACCCAGCAGAAGCAATCGCAATGTTTAACTAATGATGTAATGACTAACTGAACGCAATAATCTTCTCGTTGAAGCGTTCAGTTAACTCATACACATTAAACAAAAAGCCAGTACGACATTATGTCGCGCTGGCTTTTTTGCGTTTATGACTTTATTTGCATTAATGAATTGAGATCGTAAAAACACGTAACAGTACGGTTTACCACTAGCGCTCGATTTTAACCCCATGAATCAATAGATTTCTTGGCGTAATACTGCGTTCACAGAACTCTTCAATCGTAGCTTCATAACCTTGCTCTTGCAGATAGATAGCGCGATCTAAAGCCAGCCATATCTCTAATGGTCGTCTAAAGACTTGTTGAACCAAACTCAGCTTTTCCATTTCCCAGAAAAGCGCTTCGCCTTGAATCAAATAAGAGTCAAAATCAATATCTGAGCCCAGCGATAGCTCTTTCACTTCAGATGCCCAACGGCAGAAAGATTCAAAACCCTCAGCTAACTCTGATTTTTTGATGCTCGGTACAGGAATGTATTCGTCAATGTTAAGTTCAGCCTTAAGCAACTGGCTGAAGCCTAGACGATAGCTCATCTCTAGTTGACGATGTCTTTTTACTCTTTCACCACCAGTAACGGTTTCTTGAAGCGGGATTCTCAAGTCGCTCTTACTTAACGTTAATGCTGAGCTTTTCGCGATAGAAGACATCGCTTGATAGTTTTCGTCTCGAATAAGATGATAACAACAAGGAGAAATAGTGACCGCTGGTAGCCCATGTGACACTGACTTTTTAACTAGCTCAACATGAAGATCACCACAAGCATGAAGGGCCACGGCATGTTGGTACGAATTAAACACGTCATCGGCCTTGTCTGAAAACGCATCTCCTTGAACAAAATCCATCGCTAACTTCTGGTCATCCGCAATCTTTTGTCCGCTTTCGCATAACGATTGCTGCCATTCAAAGCTAGTGACTTTTTGATCCGATTGCTGAGATAGGATTCGACCAAGAAAGCCTTTACCAGAACACCACTCGAGCCACTCTTTGCCATGGTGATGGCATAATGCAGCCTCGCCCATTGCGACAATTTGATGTAGCTTTCGGCCAGGAATACCATCAGCAGTACCACGTGGGAGGTCTAAACCAACCAAAGCAGTGTTATCGAACTGGATGTTTTGGGTAGCAGTTTCTAATTCAGGTAGGAAACGAGTCAGTTCCTCAATCAAAAGCTGAGGCTGCTCTTTTAAGGTTTGAATGCTTTCATTATCTAAGCTTTCTAACCAATCAACGAGTGGACGATTGACCTCTTTCCACGGCTGCTGTTGAGTTTGGCATAGGTGAAAAGGCTCTGAACGCCAGTAAATCTGGTGCTCTAGCAAAAATGAATCGAGTATTTTAAACCGTGAATGCATGCTTCCCCCTATGATGCGTGGATTGTAGGGGTAAGAGGTCGAAATGGAAAGGCCCGATAAAGAAAACGAAAACTAAAAGCCCAAAAGAAAAACGGCCTGCAAATACAGGCCGAATAAGAATCAAAATTTACACGATGAGATTAACGAACTGGCAGTTCGATATCTTTAAACATCTCTTCGATCTCTTCGTTCGATTTCAAAGAAATAGCTTGCTCAACCACAGGGCGAGTTAAGTGCGGTGCAAAACGCTCCATGAAATCAAACATGTAAGAACGCAAGAAGGTGCCTTTTCTAAAACCAATGCTGGTTGTGCTCGCACCAAATAGATGGCTCGCATCAATCGCAACCAAATCAGTATCTTGCTCGTGGTCAATAGCCATACTTGCAATTACACCAACACCAATGCCCATACGAACGTAGGTTTTGATTACGTCTGCATCGGTCGCAGTAAACACAACACGCGGTGTTAAACCTACTTTGTTAAACGCGGTATCAAGCTCAGAACGGCCAGTGAAACCAAATACATAAGTCACGAGAGAGTAAGCCGCAAGATCTTCGATCGTGATATTACGCTTCTGTGCCAGGGGATGATCTTTGGTCACGACGATCGAACGGTTCCAGTGGTAACAAGGCAGCATAATCGCATCTTGGTAAAGGTGTAGCGCTTCCGTTGCAATCGCAAAATTCGCTGTACCTTTAGCGACGGCTTCTGACATTTGGCTTGGCGTACCTTGGTGCATGTGAAGCGATACTTTTGGATAGCGCGCCGTGAAACCTTTAATCACATCAGGCAGTGCATAACGAGCTTGAGTATGAGTCGTTGAAATATTCAATGTACCCATCTCTGGATGTGTGTGTTCACCCGCTACCGCTTTAATGCTTTCAACGCGCGCCAAAATCTCTTGAGAGATACGAATGATATCCTCACCCGCTTGGGTAACCTGCGTTAGATGCTTGCCGCTACGCTCAAAAATCTGAATGCCTAGTTCGTCTTCAAGTAATCTAACTTGCTTACTAATGCCAGGCTGAGATGTGTACAAACTCTCTGCTGTAGCTGAAACATTTAGGTTATGGTTTACAACCTCAACAATGTACTTCAGTTGCTGTAACTTCATATCTAACCTCGTAATCCTTTACTCATTTCTGTGCTAACTTATTTGCAAAGAGAGCGTTATAGTCGCGTGTAATATAATTAATAGTTATAACGCTTCGAACACAAAAATGACAGGAAAATTGAGTTTTTCTAGCTTAACAAACAAAAACATCACTAACGCTTTGCAACCCAACCCTCATTCTCATACATTAGTTGGTAAGTTTTGATTGCCGATTTCGCTCAACAAGAGATAATTAGAAATTGCAATTTACGAGTGCCGATACACAATGGAATCGTGTATCCTCTCCAGTTAGCTATAGAAAATAATAAGCAGACTCAAATATATGAATATTGGTTTAATAATCGTCTTAGTAGCCGTTCTTTTGGTGTTAGTTTTAGGCTACAACATCATGCTTCAATATAAAGTTAAGGTAGAAACAGCGAAGAAACAGGAAGCTTCTCGTTATCTAACCATTATTGACGGTACAGAAGAACTGATTGGCAACGCTCATCACATGCCGTTTAGCCAAGATCTTCTTGTATGCTTAAACAATCGAATTCTTGATGCATTAGAAAACATGTATCAACTCGATCCAAAAAATAAGCAGCTTGCCCAACGCATTGAAAGCGTAAAACAACAAATCACTCAGCTAAAAGAGAACTACAAAGGTGGCGAGAGTACCGCTTTCCGCGTACCAAGTAGTGACAAACAAGCGATCATGATGCTTAAGTTAGTTAAACGCCTGCGTGATACGGTGCGCAACGAGCACAATAAAGGCCGTTTCGAGACTCAAGCTTATGTGGTTGAAAATGCTCGCCTAGAAACAATTCAAATCCGTATTAACATTGAAAATGTTATCAAACGTGCAAACGATTCGATTTCTCGCGGACAACCGGGAACAGCGATTCAGCTATTACGCAAAGGTATTGATGCTTTGGCGACTAAGAACGACTCGTACTCTAATCAAGCCAAAGAAAAGCTTCAACAGATGCTTAACGAGCTTGACCAGAAACGCCAAGACAAAAACGCTCAAGATTTGCAGCAGATGGAATCTAAAGAACGAGAAGACGATATGGATGCCCTCTTCGGTCAAAAGAAGAAATGGTAACAGTCTAACTCAACACTTAAAGGCCGCCTTATTTACATTAAATAGGCGGCCTTTTTTGTAGCTGTTGAATTTCCTTTCTCTGTATAGGGAGATCTCTTGAGCTGTGATAAAATCCCCGCATTATCAACAAACTTTCCCTGACCATGTATCAAGAATTACTCGCTCCAATCCACTCTTTTCTTAAAGCCGAAACGCCAGATTCATGGATAGATGAAGCCAAAAAGCCAGAAAATCTTCACATCATTCTACGCGATCACATGCTGTGTGAACTTAAGGCGGCACAGAGTGCTTTATTCCTTATTCGCAAGTACGCCGTCGATAAAGAAAGCGCGAAGCAACTGAATGAATGGATTTTGCCATACGAGCAATTTGCTTACCGTCGTATCGGAGACTTAGAGTCTCTGCGTGGTAAAAGCAACGTATCCAAGCAAATCACAGCGAAAGAAGGCTGTAATTACGGTGCTGACCTAATCGATAAGATGGTTTTACTGATCAAAGAAGAGCTGCATCACTTCTACCAAGTCATGGAGTTGATGGAGAAGAAAGGCGTGACTTACCAGCCAATCGAGGCGGGTCGTTACGCTAAGGGCTTGATCAAACAAGTTAAGACTTACGAGCCTGATGCTCTGGTTGATAAGCTTATCATCGGTGCGTTTATTGAAGCTCGCTCTTGTGAGCGCTTCGCTAAATTGGCTCCTTTCTTGGAAGAAGACATGGAGAAGTTTTACGTGTCTCTACTTCGTTCAGAAGCTCGCCACTACCAAGATTACCTTGAGCTAGCAGAACAGATCGCAGGGAAAGATATTTCAGAGCGTATTTCGCATTTTGCTCAAGTAGAAGCTGATCTTATCACTTCAGAAGACAGCGACTTCAAATTCCATAGTGGTGCTCCGGTTTAGGCTCCACACAGAACATTCAGTCCAGTTTAGACTAATCCAGACTAAAAAATTAAGGCCAGCAATTTGCTGGCCTTCTTTATTTATATCTCAATCCAAATATAGACTTAAGCAAGCGTACCGTTGATCTCTGCAAGTACAGCAGCAGGGTCTATCGCTTGCGTAATCGGACGACCAATAACAAGGTAGTCTGAACCTGATTCAATCGCTTTAGAAGGCGTCATGATGCGCTTCTGGTCACCAACATCTGCGCCGACAGGACGAATACCTGGAGTAACTAGCTTGAACTCTTGACCAAGTGCACCTTTAAGCAAAGAAGCCTCTTGTGCAGAACATACAACACCGTCTAAGCCAGAGTTTTTCGTTAGAGAAGCCAAGCGCATCACGTGTTGTTGTGGTTCAAGATCCAGACCGATACCCGCTAAGTCAGATTGCTCCATACTGGTGAGTACCGTTACACCGATTAACAGTGGACGATCTTTGCCATAAGGTTCTAAGATTTCGCGAGAAGCCGTCATCATACGCTCACCGCCACTTGCGTGTACGTTCACCATCCAAACACCCAGTTCAGCGGCAGCACGGACTGCTTTTGAACATGTGTTCGGGATGTCGTGGAATTTAAGGTCTAAAAATACTGAGAAACCACGCTTATGTAATTCACGAACAAATTCAGGGCCAAACAGGGTAAACATCTCTTTGCCCACTTTTAGGCGGCAAGATGCTGGGTCAATTCGATCGACAAAGGCTAACGCATCCGCTTGATTATCATAATCCAAGGCTACAATGATTTTTTGGTCATTCATTTCATCTCCTAACGCAGTTAACTTTCTAAAAATTTCTAATCACCTAAGCAGGTGATAAATAACAGTCATAAAAATGCAGCCCGAAAGCTGCAATTAATAATTTGGTCTTAAAGTGACCACAAATCTATTCACCATCAAGCCCACGAATAGGCTTGATCGTCCCCCACCCTTTACATGAAGGGCAGTGCCAATACAAAGAGTGTGTCGAGAAACCACACTGACGACAACGGTAATGAGGCTTAACCTTAAGCTGTTCACCAACCATAGATTGAAGTGTGGTTAAGCTGTCTTTTGCTCGGCCTTCTTCTGCTTCCGCTAGGTGGTAATCGATTAATCGATAAAAACCTTTCATGGTTGGATTTTTAACAAGCTGCTTTGTCAGTAACTCTTGAGCAGAGCCTACATCTTCATGGTGAGCAACCAATTGCGCCAGCATCAGTTCGGCAGATACACCGGCTTTCTTCTGAATACACGCTTTGAGGAACTCGACCAATTGAGCTTCTTGTCCAAGCTTGTGGTAACACTCAGCAAGGGTTGGCAACACCTCACTGATAAAATCGATATCTTGTTCAAGTACCGATTCAAGACAATCAATTGTCTTTTGGTAATCTTCGTTCGCTAAGTGGAACTTCCCTAGTGCGATACTTGCGCGAACACATTTAGGGTCTTCAGAAAGCGCCTTCTTAAAATGCTGAAGCGCTTTAGAACGATTACCATCGGCTTGTTCTTGCATTGCAAGCTCACACCAGAAATGCGCGACTGTGGCACGCATCTTCATTTTTTTCTTGCCGAGCTTAACTAAGATATCTCCGTAATGGATAGCCTTGTTCCACTCACGGGTCTGCTGATAAATAGCCACCAACTGCTGTAAAGCGCCCTCTTTATGGTCAGGTTCTTCTACAAGTTGTTCAAAGATTTTTTCAGCGCGATCAAGGAAGCCAGAGACCATGTAGTCTTTAGCTAATTGTTGCAGTGCGAGATTTTTCTGATCGAGGGTAAGCCCCGAACGAGAGATGAGATTTTGGTGAATACGAATAGCGCGGTCGACTTCGCCTCTTGAGCGGAACAAGTTGCCCAAAGCCAAGTGAGTATCGATGGTTTCATTGTCTACTTGAAGCAGTTCAATAAAGTGATCAACCGCTTTGTCAGATTGATCTGACAGTAATAGGTTCAAACCCGTCACGTATTGACGGGAGATCTGGTGTGATTGCTTTTGTTTTTCTTGCTGAGCGTTACGATTACCCATATACCAGCCATAAGCGGCTGCGATGGGCAAAAGTAAGAACAGTAACTCTAACATCAAATATAGCCTTTAAGCTTTAGTATCAGCAGGGACCTGCTTTGATTGCTTATTGAGTTGCTTCTTCAAGCGATGAATTTTTAGCTGAGACCGCATGTGCATATTACCAAAGACTAACCAAGCAAGGGCGAAGCCTGAAACGAATACAACACCTAATAAACTTGATAGGTGGAAGTCACCTTGCGCTAGCAGATAGTTGAAATTCACAGTTGTTTGGTTTTGAGAGCCTAAAGCCAGTGCAATTAGGAAAAGTGCGATAACGGCGACTATTTTTATAATTTTCATAGTTCATCACTCATTGGTTGGTTAGCTGTACGATTATGCAGGAAAATTACTAATCAGACCACCATATTATGGTCATAAAAAAGCGGCATACATTATAGTATGCCGCTTTTCTTAATTCCGATAAGTAGGCTACATTCCTGAGTTTACTCGTTCACGCAGCTCTTTACCTGGTTTGAAGTGAGGAACGTATTTACCTTCTAACTCAACCTTGTCACCAGTCTTTGGGTTACGTCCAACACGAGGCTCACGATAATGCAGAGAAAAGCTGCCAAAACCGCGAATTTCGATTCGATCACCACTTTCTAGTGTTGAAGCCATATGCTCTAAAATGTCTTTTACAGCGTCTTCAATTTCTTTTGCAGAAAGATGCGTTTGCTCAGCGCACAGTCTCTCAATCAATTCAGACTTAGTCATAGTTACCCTCGTTGGTTTTCTTTTTAGAAATTATAGACCTATCGGAAAAATAAGCAAAAAAAAAGGAGCCTTACGGCTCCTTTCTTGGCTAGATAGCTATAATTCTCTTAATGAGAAGCTATTATTCGCCTTTAGCAGCTTTGAATGCGTCTGCCATTGCGTTACCGAACGCGCCTTCTTCAGACTTGTTCAGTGAAGCCATTGCTTCTTGCTCATCAGCTTCATCTTTAGCTTTGATAGATAGGTTGATTACGCGGTTCTTACGGTCTACACCAGTGAACTTCGCTTCAACGCTGTCGCCAACGCTTAGGATTAGAGATGCATCTTCGATACGGTCGCGAGAAACTTCAGAAGCGCGGATGTAACCTTCAACGCCTTCGATTAGCTCGATAGTAGCGCCTTTCGCGTCAACTGCAGTAACAGTACCGTTTACAAGAACACCTTTCTTGTTGTCAGCAACGTATGCGTTGAACGGGTCGTTTTCCATTTGCTTAACGCCAAGAGAAATACGCTCACGCTCTGCATCTACTGCTAGAACAACAGCAGAGATTTCGTCGCCTTTCTTGTATTCACGTACAGCTTCTTCGCCGGCAGCGTTCCAAGAAATGTCAGATAGGTGTACAAGACCGTCGATACCGCCTTCTAGACCGATGAAGATACCAAAGTCAGTGATAGATTTGATCTTACCAGTAACTTTGTCGCCCTTAGCTTGCATTTCTGCAAATGACTGCCATGGGTTAGCTTTACACTGTTTCAGACCTAGAGAGATACGACGACGTTCTTCGTCGATATCAAGAACCATAACCTCAACTTCGTCGCCAACATTAACAACTTTAGAAGGGTGGATGTTCTTGTTAGTCCAATCCATTTCAGAAACGTGTACTAGACCTTCAACGCCTTCTTCGATTTCAACGAAGCAGCCGTAGTCAGTTAGGTTTGTAACACGACCAGAAAGCTTGTGACCTTCTGGGTAACGCTTAGCGATTGCTACCCATGGATCTTCGCCTAGTTGCTTAAGACCTAGTGAAACACGAGTGCGCTCACGATCGAACTTAAGAACTTTAACTAGGATTTCGTCACCAACGTTAACGATCTCTGATGGGTGCTTAACGCGCTTCCAAGCCATATCTGTGATATGTAGAAGACCGTCAACACCGCCAAGGTCAACGAATGCACCGTAGTCAGTAAGGTTCTTAACGATACCTTTAACTTCAGTACCTTCTTGTAGAGTTTCAAGAAGTTCGTCACGCTCAACACTGTTTTCAGATTCGATAACAGCACGACGAGAAACAACAACGTTGTTACGCTTCTGGTCTAGCTTGATTACTTTGAACTCTAGCTCTTTGTTTTCTAGGTGAGCAGTGTCACGGATAGGACGTACGTCTACTAGAGAACCAGGAAGGAAAGCACGGATACCGTTAAGTTCAACAGTGAAACCGCCTTTAACTTTACCGTTGATGATACCAACAACAGTTTCAGCTTCTTCGCAAGCTTTCTCAAGTACGATCCAAGCTTCGTGACGCTTAGCTTTCTCACGAGAAAGTTGAGTTTCACCGAAACCATCTTCAACAGCGTCTAGAGCTACGTCTACTTCAGCACCAACTTCAACTTCAAGTTCGCCAGCAGCGTTCTTGAATTGTTCAGCAGGGATAGCAGATTCAGACTTAAGACCAGCGTCTACAAGAACGAAACCGTTCTCGATAGCTACTACAGTACCTTTAACGATGCTGCCTTGTTGGAATTCAGTTTCAGATAGAAACTCTTCAAAGAGTTGAGCAAAAGATTCAGTCATTATTTAATCTTCAATAATTAAACGTCCATGGGTATCCTACCGCATGGGGTTGATAAATTCGCCGGTCATCATCCTTGCGACCAACGTTCGTACTAGCTCGGCGAAATTACCCAGCCAGTTTCGATTCAATATAGTGTAGTGCTTTTTCTACTACCTGCTCAATATTCATTGAGGTGGAATCAAGCACTAGAGCATCCTCTGCAGGGCGAAGTGGCGCCACTGGGCGATTACGATCTCGGTCGTCTCGCTCTTGGATCTCGCTCAAAAGGTCGTCAAATTTAACATCTAACCCCTTCTGTTGCAACTGTTTAAGGCGGCGACTCGCACGCTCTTCAGCGCTTGCATCTAAAAATATTTTCGCTTCAGCTTCAGGAAACACAACCGTTCCCATGTCACGACCATCTGCAACCAAACCAGGCGCAGCGCTGAATGCACGTTGACGACGAAGCAGTGCTTCGCGAACGCGAGGTAAAGCAGCAACTTTTGAAGCCGCCATGCCTGTCTCTTCTTTACGAAGTTCACCAGACACATCTTCACCTTCTAGGATAACCTTAACTAAGTCGCCTTCAGCAATAAACTGCACGTCTAAGTGTGTAGCAAGCGGTACTAAAGCATCCTCTGATTCAGTATCCACACCATGGTGAATTGCCGCTAAAGCCAATACGCGATAGATCGCGCCTGAGTCTAGAAGATGAAAGCCTAGCTTATCTGCTAGCAACATACACAGGGTACCTTTACCTGCACCACTTGGTCCATCAACCGTAATCACTGGGCTTTGAGAAGGCATCTTTTACTCCACGTTTTGTCGTAAGTTTTATTCTGTACTAGCGATTCGCCACTACTTTATAGGCGGCATATTATAGAGAAAAATTGGAACTCGAGCGAGGTAAATCTCAGATAATTCCGTGTTGATGATGCATAAACCAATGCAACTATCCCAATATCCGTTTGCTTAGGTCAATAAGACACACACGTGCTTTTCGATAGCGCACTTTTCGGTAGATAGAAAAAAGCCTCGCAATAAGCAAGGCTCAGTGGTGTTCTGTAAACAGCTCAAAGAAGCTTAGCCAATAATAGCTCGAACCGCTTCTAGGTCTTCAGGCGTATCAACACCAGCAGCCGGTGCTTCCGCCGCAACGTCTACGTGGATTTTTTCACCGTACCAAAGTACTCGTAATTGCTCTAGGCACTCAATACGTTCAAGAGTGCTTGGTTCCCAATTAATGTAGGTATTGATAAAACCCGCTCGGTAAGCATAGATACCAATATGACGAAGCAAAGGAGATTCCGCTGCAGTACCGTTGTTCGCGTAAGCATCGCGATCCCAAGGGATGGTTGCTCGGCTAAAATACAAGGCGTAACCGTCTTTATCGGTTACAACTTTAACGGCATTAGGGTTAAACACTTCATCAGCATGAGTAATTTCCACACCTAACGTTGCCATCGGGGCTGTACTGTTAGCAAGATTGTTGGCAACCTGATTAATGATTGAAGGTGGGATAAGTGGCTCATCACCTTGAACATTCACGATAATATGATCATCAGGAATATTCATAACTTCAATCACTTCAGCTAGGCGTTCAGTGCCCGATTCGTGATTCGGTGATGTCATACAAACGGTCGCGCCAAATGCTTTAGCCGCTTTTTCAACTCGAGCGTCGTCGGTAGCGATAATAACGTTATCGGCACCCGCTTTCATTGACTGTTCGTATACCCATTGAATCATCGGCTTTCCACCAATGTCAGCAAGTGGCTTCCCTGGTAAACGGCTCGATTGGTATCTTGCAGGTATAACAACCGTATAAGACATTACTTACCCTCATCCATAGAAACGGTGCGAGCTTCAGGTTCTAAAAGAACAGGAATACCCTCTTTAATTGGGTAAGCAAGGCGATCAATTTTACAAACAAGCTCTTGCTTATCCTTGTCAAAAGTTAGTTTACCTTTACATACAGGGCAAGCAACGATCTCAAGTAGACGGTGATCCATAGTATTCCATAACCTCTTTTATTCTTTTTAAAATTTGCTGTTGCGAATCTTCATCGAACTGCGCAGAAACTGGAAGATACCACCAGTTATCTTGAGCATATTCTTCGCATTTTACAGCGTCTTTTTCTGTCATAATCAGATTCATACCTTTCTTAGCTAAGGCATGAAGTTCATCTTTATCAAAATCTTGATGATCGGCGAAACCCTGTGTGAATACCACATCACCATCAAGATCTTCCAATGTTTTAAAAAAGCGCGGTGGGTGGCCAATACCGGCAAAAGCAACCAGCTTCTGTAATTCAGCCACAGACCTTTTCTGACCAGTCTTTAGGTTAACCGCTTGGCTTGGAAGCAAAGACATCGAGAACTCTCGCCTATGCGCTTTACCGCCATTGTTAACCAAAAAGTCGACTTCATCTAAACGAGATACAGGCTCTCTTAACGGGCCTAAAGGAATTAGGCATTCGCTACCAAAGCGTCTTGCGCCGTCGATAACTGCAAATTCAATGTCGCGTTCAAGCGCGTAATGCTGAAGGCCATCGTCAGTGATAATCACATCAACACCTTTGCTCAGCAATGCTTTCACTGCGTTAGCTCGCACAGGGTCGACTGCGACTGGCGCACCAGTTCGCTTACGAATCAAGCGAGGTTCATCACCCGAATGCTCTGCTGGCGTATTTTCATTCAACACTAACGGATAGCTTGGTGCTTTTGCACCGTAACCACGAGACACAACTCCAGGTTTAAAGCCGTGAGCCTGAAGCATTTCTACTAACCAAATCACAACCGGGGTTTTACCATTTCCACCAGCGGTAATATTGCCCACAACAATAACAGGTAAAGGCGGGCGGTAGGTCTCTTTCTTCCCAGAGAGGTAAGCATCACGACGTTGACCACTAATCAATTTGAACAGCAGACTCAGTGGCCACAATAGCGGCCAGAGAAGATATTTCAACGGGTGATTGTTAAACCAAATCTTTTCGATCACAACAAAACCTAATTTATCCGCTGAACTGAATTCGGTGTAATTGTGCATAAGCACCATCATGCGCGATTAGCTCAGCATGTGCGCCCCTTTCTACAATATGACCATCATCAACCACTAGAATCTCATCAGCTTGCTCGATGGTAGAGAGTCTGTGTGCGATAACTAATACTGTTTTGTCTTTCTGCAGTTCTTCTAGTGCAGATTGAATCGCTCTCTCTGACTCAGTATCCAGTGCAGACGTCGCCTCATCAAGAATCAGCACAGGCGCATCTCTTAATAAAGCACGTGCAATCGCAATACGTTGTCTTTGACCACCAGAAAGGCTTGCGCCATTTTCACCAACAACGGTATCGATGCCATTTTCCATGCCTTCGATAAACTCACTTGCATGAGCAAGCTTAGCCGCGTATTCGATCTGTTCACGTGAATACTGTTCTTCTGCTGCGTAAGCGATGTTGTTCGCGACCGTATCGTTAAACAGATGTACATTTTGAGAAACGAGCGCAAAGTGCTCACGCAGATTTCTCAATTCGTAATCACGAATGTCGTGGCCATCAAGCTCAATTGAACCAGAGTCTACGTCATAAAAACGAGTGAATAGGTTAGCAATGGTACTCTTACCCGAGCCAGATCGCCCAACAAGCGCAACCGTTTTACCTTTCGGTATATTGAAGCTGATCTTATCAAGTGCTGGTTTCTCTGCACCGTCATAAGTAAACGTGACATCTTTAACAGCCACTTCACCCATTACAGTTTCAGGTTTCAACGTCCCTTTGTTTTGCTCGGTATCTAGATCCATCAAGCCAAATAGAGTCGTACTCGCAGCCATACCACGTTGGAATTCAGACGTTACGTTAGTTAACGCCTTTAGCGGACGTAATAGACCAAACATTGCAGAGAAGACAACGGTAAACGTACCGGCAGTAAGCTCGGCTTTAATAGAATCGACACTAGCAAGGAATAGAACAACAACAATCGCAACTGATGCGATCATTTGAATAATCGGGTTAGCGGCCGCTTGAGCAGTGATTAACTTCATGCTTTGTTGGCGCATTTGGTTACTAACTTTATCAAAGCGGTGTTTTTCTAGATCTTGACCACCGTAAGTTAGAACCACTTTATGCCCTTTCAGCATTTGTTCAGCTGAAGAAGCAACGTGACCCATGCTAGTTTGCATGTTCTTAGAGATCTTTCTGAATCGCTTCGATACGATACTGATCGCCCACGCAACCAAAGGCGCTACAGCAAATAACACCAAAGATAACTGCCAACTATTCCAGAACATCAGCGTCAACAAGCCTATAATACTTGCACCTTCACGGACAATACTGACTAACGCTTTACTGGTTGCTGCAGACACTTGCTCTGAATCGTAAGTAATTCGAGATAGCAATGCGCCTGTCTGTTCTTTATCGAAGAAAGAAACAGGCATGTGCATGAAATGGCTGAAAATCTTACGACGAATTTCCATCACCACATTGCCAGAGACCCAACTCAAGCAATAGGTTGAAACAAAGCCACTGACGCCACGAACGAACATCATGGCAAAGATAATAAGTGGAAGTGTACGTAAAAAGTCAGATTCAGCATTACCAAAGCCTTCATCAAGTAACGGCTTTAGTAAGGAAATCATATAGGTATCAGAAACGGCATTTATAATAAGCGCAATTACCGCAACACCTAGGCCGGCCTTATATAATCGAATATAAGTCCAAAGTCTTTTAAATGTGACCCAGGTAGTTTCATCTGTTTGTGTTGACATAGAATCGCTTAATTTTCTCACAATAATCTATCTATTCTACTCCCTTACGGAGCATCTGCCTATACCACTGCCCGCCTTGTTGTTCTCTAATCGCATGATATTGCCAACCTTCTTTGCTAAGAGTGATGGTTATTTGTCCGCTTTCTCCAGTATCTAGCCAAGTACTCCCCGCTTCCTGATAACGTTCAATAACAAACTCACTCGGCATTCCCCACTGGTTGCCTTTGGCAAGAGAAGCTATCGCCAGCTGAGGAGACACCGCCTCAATAAACGACTTAATCGATGACGAATCGCTGCCATGATGCGGAACCAACATAACATCACTCCTTAGCTGTTCTCCTTCACGAGCAAGTAACCACTCACTTACCAGTTCAATATCACCAGTGAGCAACATTGAGAAATCAGCACTATGATCTGAGATCTTGACCACACACGAATGTGGGTTATACGCCCTCTTTACTTGCTTAGGCGGCCACAACACCTCAAAAACAACATCTTGCCAGTTCCAAACCTCTCCAATAGTACATGTTTGAATATTAGACGGGGCTTGAGTGATAGATTGGCGTTCTTGAATAATGTTCTGACTGGTTCTTATCCACTTTGGCGTATAGTTCTCAAGTAATGCCGGATAACCACCAGCATGGTCAGAATCGAAATGACTCACAATCACGCCTTCTAATTCATAAATCCCCCGCTGATTCAAAGTAGGAATCAACAAAGACTCAACAACCGAGCCTCCTGGCCACGCATTGCCAAGATCATAAACAACAATCTGATTGTTCTTTTCCAAGACCAAAGACAACCCATGCCCAACATCCAAGATATCAATAGTTAGTTTGTCTTGCTGGGGTTTGCTGAACTCCCACCACAGCACAAACACTGCAGTTACCAATATCGATAATGTTCGCTTGAAATACCGACTAACAAAGCTCAAAAACAAGATAAGGAATACTGATAATGCAATCGTCTGATTATCGACTTGGATCCAAAATCGCTCAGAGAAAGGAAGACTAAATACGAGAGGCTCAAGCGATAAGTCGACTAACTTCCACAGCTGACTGACCAAATCATTGTCTAGCGCTGTTATACCAACCACGCCAGACACTGACTCCGATATTAAGCTTAGAAACATTGCCAGAAACAACAGCGGGATCGTCACCATCGATACCCAAGGCAAAAGGAACAAGTTGTAGAAAACAGAGACTAAACTGACTCCTTTGAAAAACAACATCGAGGAAGGCGCGATAAGGAATGTCAGCATCAGTTGAAGCTTAATAAGTTGGAGTGCGTAGTCGATAAATGTAAAGCTTGAAGCTGAGCGCTGAGTATTACAGGCGATATAGAAAACAGCGCCCAATGCACCAAAGGACAACCAAAAACTGCTCGACAAAGCTGAAAACGGCCAAATCAGCAGAACCACGCACACACTTAAAGTAACATACCGAAGCAAACTGATATTTTGCCCACGCCACAAGAAATAACTCGCGATAACGCACATCACCAAAGCTCTCAAAGTTGGCAGCGTGAATCCAGCAAACCAACTATAGAAATACGCCAAGCCGAGCCCGAATATTGTAGGTAACCAAAGAAATGAAGGGGAAAGTAACCTTAATATCTTGCCAATCTGATAGCCGATACCAAAGGCAATCCCAATATGCAGCCCCGAAATAGCCATCAAGTGAATCAGGCCACTGCTTTTAAGCATATCCCACCGCTGAGGCGGAATAAGGTCTCGATATCCAAAACTCAAAGCGATAATGAGATCTTGATTTGCCAGCAGACTTAACCTTTCAAGGCTGGCTTCAAACCATTGGGCGCGTAAGTTGGTGCTAGAATGAATTCGGTACTTGGTATCTGCTCTGTAAGTTGCATTGGCAACCACGCCAGCACTAAACAAGTACTTTTCTCGGTCAAAGCCGGCTTCGTTGAGTTTGCCCCATATCGGCTTTATTGAGGCCGATAAATAGACATCATCTCCAAGCGTTAGCTTGAAAGGAGTAAACAAACGCAATTTTATCAATTGAGGAAAGATTAATTTTTCGCCGCCAATTGATCTGACTACTATTACGCTTTCAAAACCGTGGCTATTTTCACTAAAAAGGCTAACAACCGACGCATTTATGGTAGTATTCTGCCCTGATTGGAATAAGCGACTCGTTTGTATTTCAATCGCATTCCCTAGGCAGATAACTAGTATCAATGCTGTTACTGGACCTCTTGCACTCCGGAAAACGCTATACTTTGTTGGTGCTAGCAGTAACAACAGCATCAATGGTGCCCAAACCCAATGTGGCATCACAGGCCAGAAGCTGGCAGACACAACTGTCGCAGCAAATGAAATCAAGAACCAAGTGTTAAACAAGAGAGTAGCTTCCTCCTATGCCAAGAAAGTTTATCAAACGATTTATGCCTGACCATGATCTAATCAAGCGTCAGAAAGCATTGAAAGTTTTTGGCAATGTTTTGTACAACCCCAACTTATGGTGCCTTAATCGTCGCTCTGCGGCTGGCGCGTTTGCTGTTGGGTTATTCATGGCGTTTGTCCCTCTACCAAGTCAAATGATTATGTCTGCAGGCCTTGCTGTCGCATGTGGCGTTAACCTGCCTTTAGCTGTCGCACTTGTTTGGATCAGTAACCCGGTTACCATGCCTGTTCTCTTCTACTTTGCTTATAAAGTCGGGGCGTTTGTTATGCATGTGCCACCGCAAGCCTTCCATTTCGAATTGTCTTGGGACTTCATCTTGGCGCAAATGAGCACTATAGGGCCTCCGTTCTTATTGGGTTGTCTGATTTGTGGCGTGGTTTCAGCAATGATTGGCTACTTTGGTATTCGCGGTTTATGGCGCTACTCAGTAGTAAGAAGTTGGAAGAAGCGACAAGCAAGGCACTGAACGCCATTTCTTGTTATTCAATCTAACCTTGTATGCGCTTCACTTAAAACGTACACAAGTTAAAATCGGATGAGCTACTTACCTCTGCAAGATTGGCATGTAACGAAAGTCGTAAAGAACACGAATTGAATTCAATAAAAAAGGATCCCACAGGGATCCTTTTTTGTATCGACTGAAAACTGACGGCCTGTTATTTAGGCGAATGCTATTTAGAACTCAGCACTGAGGCTGGATTCAACTTCGCCGCGCGTGATGCTGGGTACCATGTCGCCAGTAAACTCAGCACAATCGCAGTGCCGGAAACCACAACAACATCCGTCATATCAAGCTGTGATGGCAAGAAGTCGACAAAATAGATATCACCGGACAAGAACTGGTGATCGACCAACTTTTCAAGTCCTTTGATTAGTGTCGTGAGATTAAGAGCGACTAGCACACCTATTGCACTGCCCACTAAACTGCCTAACACGCCTGAGAATACGCCCTGCCAAACAAAGATGCGCTTCACAAGGCCGTCTGATGCACCCATGGTTCTTAAAATCGCGATCTCTGATGCTCTGTCTTTTACTGCCATCATTAGCGTCGAGACAATATTGAAACAAGCCACACCAATAACCAGTACCATCACCAGATACATGATGGTACGAACGAGTTGGATATCTCGATACAAGAAACCAAACTTCTGCTGCCAGCTTCGTAGATACACATACACATCAAGCTGATTGCCCACTTCACGCACAATAGAGTTCGCGTTCAGCACATCGGTCACTTTCAAAGAAACCCCAGTTACCGCCTCACCTAAGTTTGCGTAGACCTGAGCATCACCAATCGGGATTAGCGCCAAACTGTGATCTATCTGACCATTAAGCGTCAGCAAGCCAACCACTTTCACTCGAACACGTTTTGGTGCCTGAACCTTCACAGAACCGTTTACCGTCGGAATCATCAAAGTCAGATAATCACCGACTTTCGCACCCAGCACATTCGCTACACCAGAACCCAAAATGATCTGTTGTTGCCCTGCCTTAAACTCGCTCCAAGCTTGCTTATCGATAAAACTCGATAGGCTTGATACCTGTTGTTCTAGCTGCGGATCAACGCCGCGAACTTCAATTGCTTTGAGTTCTTTGCCCTTTTCAGCAAGCGCAGTAATTTTCACATAAGGCGCAGCAGCAACGACTTTATCGTGCTTAACCGACTCCTCAATCACGTGCTCCCAACGAGTCACAGGCTCATTCACGCCTTCAAATTCACCATGAGGAATGACAGAAAGTACTCGTGATTGAAGCTCTCGCTCAAAGCCATTCATCGCAGATAAGCCGATAATGATCACCGCGACACCAACCGCAATACCAATGGTCGAAGACAATGAGATGAACGACACCATCTTGTCTCGTTGTTTCGCACGGCTAAATCGGCCGCCTATCAATAGAGATAAAGAGGAAAACACTTAGCTCTCCTCTTTTTCTACGTTGACCAGTAAACCATCTTGCATGTGAAGTTGGCGATCCATCTTACCGGCAAGTTCACCATCGTGAGTCACGACCAAAAAGGCAGTATCGTATTCACGGTTCAGTTCACGCATTAAGTCGTAAATAGACAGTGCGGTGTTATGGTCAAGGTTACCGGTTGGTTCATCCGCCAACACTAGCGCAGGCTTATTCACCAATGCACGAGCAATCGCCACACGTTGCCTCTCGCCACCAGAAAGCTCTGAAGGTCGGTGGTCCACGCGGTGACTCAATCCAACTTTGTCCAACAAACGTTGTGCTTCTTGCTTTGCTTTAGCGGGCTTTTCGCCGCCAATCAATAACGGCATCGCCACGTTTTCTAAAGCTGAAAAGTCAGATAGAAGATGATGGAACTGATACACAAAGCCAAGATGCTGGTTGCGAAGCTTCGCCTGCTTATTCGAACTCAAAGATGCTAAATCTTGACCAAGAAAACTCACACTGCCCGCAGAAGCATCGTCTAATGCGCCTAAGATATGCAGTAAGGTACTTTTGCCCGAGCCAGAGGTACCGATGATTGCTACTAGCTCACCCTTTTCGATGTCAAAGCTGACTCCCTTGAGCACCTCAGTATCTAACGAGCCTTCACGGTACGTTTTACGGATATCATTACATTGAAGAAAATTACTCATAACGAAGGGCCTCAGCAGGTTTCACAGACGATGCACGATAAGAAGGGAATACAGTGGCAATCAGGCTAAGTGCAATAGCCAGAACCACAACAACAGCGATTTGAATTGGGTTAATCAAAATTGGTAACTGTCCACCAAAGGAGAATAGAGCAACGCCCATCGCCTCTAAAATAGTATTAAGGTTCATCGCTAGAGCAACGCCTAACACACCACCAGAGAGCGCACCAATCACGCCACTACTTGCGCCTTGAACCATGAAGATCCCCATGACTTGACCATCAGTCATGCCTTGGGTCTTAAGAATCGCGACTTCAGACTGCTTCTCCATCACCACCATGATAAGTGCTGAGATAATATTGAAAGCAGCAACACCGATGATAAGCCCAAGCATTAAACCCATCATGTTTTTTTCCATACGAACGGCTTGGAATAGCTCACCTCGTTGGTCTCGCCAGTCGCTCCACAACCAACCTTCCGGTAATGGCTGAGTTGATAACTCTGCGACTTCAAACGGGTCTTCAAAAAATAGTCGCCAGCCTGAAATAGTGTCTGATTTATAACGCATCAAACGCCCAGCGTCTTGGATGTCTGTCACCATCAGTTGAGCGTCGATATCAGAACCTGTATTGAAAATACCGGCAACGGTGAAATTTCGTTGGCTTGGAATACGACCTAATGGGGTGTATTGGCTAGCGCTGGTCACCATCAAGCGAACTTTGTCACCCATAGATACCTTCAAATTTCTCGCCAAAGTATGACCGAGGAACAACTGATATTGACCCGCTTTAAGTGAAGACAATCTGCCCGCAATCAAGTGGTTCTGAAGAGGGTCATCTGAATTGGGTTCAATGCCAATTAACAAACCCGCAGATAATTGAGCCGGACTCTGAATCACTGCCTCACTGCGGACAATCGGTTCAACGTGACCATTAAGCGAGATTTGCTCTGCAAAATTAGGCGCTTGGGCAGAAAGAGAGGTGGTGCCACCTTGCTCATAAACCACCGCTTGAGGAAGAACACCAAGAATTCGATCTTTTAACTGCGCTTCGAATCCATTCATTACCGATAAAACAGTAACCAAAGACAGCACACCAATGGTGATACCTGCCGTCGACATATAAGAAACAAAACGGCTAAAGCGATCACCTGAACGGCCTTTCAAATAGCGTAGGCCAACAAACAACGAAATAGGATGAAACATACTTTGAACCATCTAAAGGGGATGCGGGTTAATGTAACGGGTATTGCTGTTACTGTGTAGGGGTTAATTGAAAATATAGAGTGAATTAACTCAATTAGTTAGGCTTGAAAAACAGAACCTTGTCAAATTGCCAAATTTCAAACAACTATTTGAGACTTTCAATTAACTGACCTTGATTACTGCGGCCACATAGCGATAATCAATAGATCACTTCAAGGAACTAACGCATGACAGAACAAGAGTTTTTCACCGTTCACCATAGCCTTACCGCTAATATTGAACCAATGGACAGCGGCTTCACTTTACCCTCTCAAATTCAATTCGAATCTGAGATCCCAGCACCATTTGTGGTGGCAAGTGAATTTAGCCAATTGGATCTGTTAGCTGACAGCGCTCGAGCGGAACTGAAAAACAGCGACTTGAAGAATGTCACCAGTTTATTGGATGCACAAAACTCAAAATTAAACCTCTTGTTGAGCTTTATGTTATCGCAGCAAGATGATGAGAAATTTCGCACTCACACCTATTCATTTGGTGCGAGTCAGTTTTCCTGCTTTTCAAAAGCAGACATCGAACCGGGTCGCTTAGTAAAAGCCAAACTTTTTCTAGAGCACCCAGCTGCAGCCATTTATTGCTACGCAGAAGTATTTGCTAGCGAGGCGAAAGACTCAGGTTTCGAAATCAAATTTAAATACGCTCATCTTCGCGATACCGACCAAGACCTGCTAATTAAAGCGGCACTTTATCAACAACAGAAACTCTTGCGTCAACGCTCTCTAGACCGAGATAACAAGTAAATTAACATGACCAAAAAATCCATATTTACACTACCTAAACTTAAAGGTGCCGGTGACAAAAAGCACATCGGTAACCTAGTCGGTTCGTCTCTCGCTCTTGCCATTGCCAAACTCGCAGAGCAACACAACAGCCATACAGTACTAGCAGTGCCAGACCCACAAGTCGCTCTTAAGCTGCAATCTGAAATTGAACAGTTTACGGCACATGAAGTCGCATTATTCCCTGACTGGGAAACGCTGCCATACGATAGCTTCTCGCCGCACCAAGAGATCATCTCAGATCGTATCGCACGCCTTTACGCACTGCCAACACTAAAAGATGGCATCACGATCGTTCCGATCAGCACGTTATTGCAACGCCAGTCACCGCGAGACTTTTTGCTACAACACACGTTAATGGTGAAAACGGGCGATCTCTACTCGCTTGAGAAACTGCGCCTACAGCTTGAAAAGTCAGGCTATCGTTACGTTGATCAAGTGTTTGGCCCCGGTGAATACGCAAGTCGTGGTTCTATTCTCGATCTGTTCCCAATGGGCAGTAAAGACCCGTATCGAATCGATTTTTTCGATGACGAAATCGACACTATTCGTACTTTCGATCCTGAAAACCAGCGTTCTATCGAAGACATCTCTGAGATCCGCCTGCTGCCTGCTCACGAATTCCCAACCTCGGAAACGGCGATTGAAGATTTCCGTATTCGTTGGCGCCAACAGTTTGATGCGCGCCGCGAACCAGAATCGGTTTATATGCAGGTTTCTAAGGGTACTTGGCCTGCTGGTATCGAGTACTGGCAACCGCTGTTCTTCGATCACACAGAAACCTTGTTTGATTACGTTGCCGATGAAGCGCAACTGCTGATTCTAGGTGATGTCGAGACTGCAGTAGACTCATTCCTAACGGACGTTGCTCATCGATACGAACAGCGCGGTGTTGACCCATTACGGCCACTTCTCACGCCTGAACAACTGTGGCTGAAGAAAGACGAGCTGTTTGCTCACTTCAAACAGAAGCCACAAGTCAATCTGAGCTTAGATTCAATTGAAGAGAAAGCTGGACGTACCAACCTTCCGGTTGTGTCTCTTCCTGATCTCAGTGTTCAGCATCAGAATAAAGAACCACTCGCAAACCTAAGAAAGTTCACTGAAGCCTTCGAAGGAAAAGTGGTCTTTTCGGTTGAATCAGAAGGTCGTCGTGAAGCGCTGAGTGAACTGCTTCGTGGTATTAAAGTACGACCAAGCGAAGTTGAAAACCTCGATGCCTCAATTAAAGGCAAAGACAAGTTCAGCCTCATCCTTGGCTCTGCTGAACACGGTTTTATCCATGAAGAGCAAAACATCGCCCTTATCTGTGAAAGCGACCTGTTGGGTGATCGCGTTGTTCAGCGCCGTAAGAAAGACAAAAAAAGTGTTAACAGCGACACTGTCATTCGTCACTTAGCCGAACTTAAACCGGGTCAACCTGTTGTTCATATTGACCACGGTATTGGTCGTTACATCGGCCTGCAAACACTTGAAGCGGGTGGTATGAAAACAGAATACGTAACGCTTGAGTATCAAAATGATGCCAAGCTCTACGTACCTGTTGCTTCTCTGAACTTAATCGGGCGCTACTCTGGCGGCGCTGAAGATTCTGCACCACTGCATAAACTCGGTGGTGAGGCGTGGCAAAAAGCGCGTAAGCGTGCCGCTGAAAAAGTACGTGACGTTGCTGCAGAGCTGCTGGATGTTTACGCCAAGCGTGAGCTTAAACCTGGCTATAAATTTGTTTTAGATCGCGGGCAATACGCAACCTTCAAATCTGGCTTCCCATTTGAAGAAACCGATGACCAAGCGATGGCAATCAATGCGGTGATGTCTGACATGTGCCAAGCAAAAGCCATGGACCGCTTAGTGTGTGGTGATGTTGGTTTTGGTAAAACAGAAGTCGCAATGCGCGCAGCATTCGTTTGTACGGATAACAGTAAACAAGTGGCGGTGTTAGTTCCTACTACCCTACTTGCTCAGCAACACTTCGAGAACTTCCGTGACCGTTTCGCCAACTTGCCGATTCGTGTTGAGGTTCTATCCCGATTCAAATCAGCTAAAGAGCAGAAGTTGATCATGCAAGATGTCGCCGACGGTAAGGTCGATATCTTAGTGGGTACTCACAAGCTACTTTCCAGTGATATTAAGTTTAAAGACCTTGGCTTGCTGGTTGTCGATGAAGAACACCGATTTGGTGTGCGTCAGAAAGAGAAAGTGAAAGCGATGCGTGCGGATGTCGATATTCTAACGCTTACTGCGACACCGATCCCGCGAACGCTGAACATGGCAATGAGTGGCATGCGTGACCTTTCGATCATCGCTACACCACCCGCACGACGCTTGGCAATTAAAACCTTCGTTCGCGAGAGTGATGATGCCATCGTCAGAGAAGCGGTGCTGCGTGAAATCATGCGTGGTGGCCAGGTTTACTTCCTACACAACCAAGTCGACACGATTGAGAAAACAGCAGAGTCATTGCAAAAGCTGATTCCAGAGGCGCGCGTGACTGTAGCTCATGGCCAGATGCGAGAGCGCGAACTGGAACGCATCATGAATGATTTCTACCACCAGCGCTTCAACTTACTGGTGTGTACAACCATCATTGAAACCGGTATCGACGTACCAACGGCAAATACCATCTTGATGGACAGAGCCGATAACCTTGGTTTAGCACAGCTGCACCAATTACGTGGTCGTGTAGGTCGTTCGCACCACCAAGCTTATGCTTACTTGTTAACGCCACACCCTAAAGCAATGACCAAAGATGCGATCAAGCGATTGGATGCGATTGCTTCGCTCGAAGACTTGGGCGCAGGCTTTACCTTAGCAACTCACGATTTAGAGATTCGTGGTGCGGGTGAGCTGTTAGGTGATGAACAGAGTGGTCAAATCCAGTCAGTTGGTTTCACCTTGTACATGGAGATGCTTGAACAAGCGGTTGAAGCATTGAAGGAAGGTCGAGAGCCATCGCTTGATGACCTACTGCGTGAACAAACTGAAATTGAGATGCGTTTGCCAGCACTATTACCAGATGACTACATCCCAGACATCAATACACGTTTGTCTACCTATAAGCGTATTGCGAGTGTGAGTGACTCCGACGAATTGGCAGAGTTGAAAGTCGAGCTGATTGATCGCTTCGGCCTTCTGCCTGATGCAACCAAGAACTTGTTATCAGTTTCTGAGCTAAAATTAGCCGCAGCGTCTATCAAAGCGAAGAAAATTGAAGCCCACGATAAGGGTGGATTCTTAGAATTCTACCCGGATGCTGACATAAACCCGACCTACCTTGTTAAACTGTTGCAATCTCAACCGCAAAAGTTTTCAATGGAAGGACCAACAAAGTTCAAGTTTACGATACCATTGATCGACAGACGGAAACGAATTCAATTTGTTAGTGATTTATTGGGCGAATTCAGACAAAACTTGCTGCCTTCAGCATAAGACCCAATCCACTTGCACATATAAATTATCCAGCCGGTAGTTCGGCTGGAAGACGGAGTAAAAATGAAAAGACTGATCCCACTGCTACTATTGTTCGTCTCACTGCCAAGTTTGGCACAGAGACAATTTGATATAGAAGTGATCATTTTTAAGCGCGCTGTTGATGCAGAGAAGGTGAACGAATCTTGGCCAAATACACAGCCTAAGATTTCACTTGAACGCGTTGGTTCATTTCAAGATACCCAATACCGAGCAAAGAAAGGCGTTCAAATGCTACCTTACTCGGAATACAAGTTAACGCCTCAGAAAGACAAGCTACGTAAACACGCTGGCTTTGAAGTTCTGATGCATACCGCTTGGCGTCAAGGCGACCAAGGTAAGAGCTCGGCACCTGTTTTCCATATTCAAGCAGGTAAAGATTTCTCTAAACAGTTTAATGCTGATGGCTCTGAAAAAGGCGCAATCACTGCAGGCAGCGCTGATGGGTTCCAAGAAGAGACCATTGATAAGCCACTCTACGAATTAGACGGCAAGCTGCAAATCTACGTTCAGCACTACCTATACGCTGAAACGACATTAGATTTAAAAGCGCCAAGCGTTCGTGAAGTGACTCTACAAGAGCAACAAATTGAGCTAGATTCACCAGTAAGTGGCGCAGAAAGCAACGTCCAGGTGGGCAATCTAACTGAAATTTCTCCGACGGTTGAAGTCCAAGAGTTCCTTAAGAGCTACCGCATGGACCAAAAACGTCGTATGCGCAGTACAGAAACTCATTACCTTGACCACCCACTTCTTGGAATGGTGATTCAAGTTAGACGTGTAGCGCAGTAAATTACTTGCCGATTCGGCTATAATTATATAAATAATTCAATCCGCCCTCCTAGTGAGGGCGTTTTATTAAGTGCTATCTATCTTTATTCTGTACTGACTCTCTTTGCTCAGTACTTACACGTTACTTGGTACGCTCTATGAGCCCTGAATTTCAGATCAACACACAAAATCTTAGCCTTAAAATCATTGAGGCCTCAGATGCTCAAGAATTTTCTCAGCTGGTTAAGTCCTCCCCTAGCTTGCTGCCATGGGTCGACTGGTGTCATAAAGAGTTTTCTATCGTCGAGGCCGAGAAATTTATTCTGGCAACTCGCCTGAACTGGGTGAAAGCCGATGCGTTTGGCTTTGGCATCTTTGAACGAAAAAGCGATAAGTTAGTCGGTATGGTTGCCATTAATGAGCTTTACCACACCTTTAATATGGCGAGTTTAGGTTATTGGGTCGGTGATGACTTTCAAAGGAGAGGGATCGCCAAAGAAGCGATGTTCGCCCTATTTGAATTTTGTTTCGCGCAACTCAAGTTAACGCGTTTGGAGATTGTCTGCGATACCGAGAACCTACCCAGCCAAAAGTTGATCGAGAAGTGTGGCGCTGAGCGAGAAACCATTGCCCAGAATCGATTTCTGTTTAACGGTAAGCCGAAAGATGGCGTGGTTTATTCTGTGCTACCTCCAACGTCTTAACAGCAGAAATGAGTTCAACACCTGCGATAATCCATAATCGACACGATCAAAAAAGAGCTCCGAAGAGCTCTTTTTTATTATCAGCGTAATGCTCTGAGAAGGCTTACCTGATTAGTGAAGCTTTAGGTTTGGACGAAGTACACGGTTAATACGACCAACCAGCATCATCAGTGATGTTTTGATTAAGCCGTGAAGCGCCATCTGGTGCATGCGGTACAAAGAGATGTAAACCACACGAGCAATACGACCTTCGACCATCATCGAGCCTTTCGTCAGGTTACCCATCAAACTACCTACCGTAGAGAAACGGCTAAGTGAAACTAGCGAGCCTTTGTCTTTGTAGATGTAGTCTTTCAGGTCACGACCGTTCAACTTAGCAATGATGTTGCTGAATGCACAGCTTGCCATTTGGTGAGCCGCTTGTGCACGTGGCGGAACGAATGAACCGTCTGCTTGTGTACATTGCGCCAAGTCACCGATTGCAAAGATGTTGTCATCCAGTGTTGTTTGCAGCGTGTTCTTCACAACCAACTGGTTGATACGGTTGGTTTCAAGACCACCGATATCTTTCATGAAATCTGGTGCTTTGATACCTGCTGCCCATACCATGATTTGAGCTGGTATCTTGTCACCATCTTTGGTTGTTAGGCCGTCAGAATCCGCCTGAGTCACCATCGTATTCGTACGAACGTTCACACCAAGCTTGGTTAGCTCAGAGTGTGCTGCACTTGAAATACGAGGAGGTAGAGCTGGAAGAATACGCTCACCCGCTTCAACTAGGTTTACGTTCAGCTTGCTTGAATCTAGGTCGCCGAAGCCGTAAGTACGAAGTTCTTTAACGGCGTTGTGTAGCTCTGCAGAAAGCTCTACACCAGTTGCACCAGCACCAACAATCGCGATGTCTACCGTGCCTTGACCGTTCTTAGCGTGAAGCTTTAAGAACTGATTGTTCATTTCTGTACGGAAACGGTGTGCTTGCTCTGGGCTATCAAGGAAAATACAGTTGTCACGAACGCCTGGAGTGTTGAAGTCGTTTGACGTTGAGCCTAGCGCCATCACTAGAATATCGTATTCAAGTTCACGGCTTGGCATCAGCAGTTCACCGTGCTCGTCTGTAAGCTCGCTTAGTGCAATCACTTTACGCTCACGATCGATGTCGTTCAGGCTGCCCATTTGGAAATCGAAGTAATGGTTTTTTGCGTGCGCACGGTAGCTTAACGCATCAACACCCTCGTCCAATGAACCCGTTGCTACTTCATGAAGTAATGGTTTCCATAGGTGGCTTGCTTTACGGTCTACCAGAGTAATCTGGGCACGTTTCTTACGACCTAAAGTGCGGCCTAGCTTAGTGGCTAGTTCTAAACCACCAGCACCGCCGCCTACTACGATAATTTTTGTCACAATGACAATCCTCTACAAAATGAATAAATGGGGTTCGGCTCGATTACTCCAACCGATAAATTCTATGTATCTACTCGGCCTTGAATGCGAAGGCTGTTACAAATTGGGTTACCGCGAAAAAGAATAACGACAGCTCACCGAGTAGTTAGAGGGGTTACAAACAACAAATAATGGTTTGTTGCTTTGCTCACGTGGATATAAAAGGTGACTACCTGAGAGGCAGAACACAAATTATGGGCAAGTTTTTTCACTCGCTCTCAATTTTTTTTGATATTTGTCAAAATATTTTGCTTGGGAACATTATATATAGCAAAAAGATGACCGCAACAAAAAAATCCTTACCCTCAATGAGGATTCGCGACTAATTAGTTAACGTTTGAGCAAACTGATCTATAAATGCACAAACCGACCGATAAAACATATACAACTACTTTATCAATACCAATCTCTAAGATTCAGATGTGAAAAAGCAGCACTCATTGAGCACTGCTTTTATAAAACATCTGGATTGATTAAGCGTTTTTGAACGCTTTCATTGCTTGAAGATGTTGAGAGATCTTTTTGAATTTATGACTCTCTTTCTCATCCCAGATTACATCGTAGTAATCTTCTAGCGCGGCAGCTGTTTTGGTATTGTCGTGAATTTCATCTTCACGAGAAAGCACCACTAAACAGCGTCCTTTGTTTTTCATACGGTACTGAGCAACACATTTAGTTGCGATGTCTTCGTACTCTTCTGGACGGTCAATTCGACCTACCATGTTGTTCTCAGGGTGCAGATTAGGGTTGAACACCACCTGCTTAATCCCACATAAGAAACCAATACGCTCAGACCAAAAACCACCTAAACCTACACCACAAATAATGGGATGCGGATCATCGGATTGCTCTATCACCTTATGCACTTCTTTTAGCAGATGCTGCATATCGTGTTTTGGATGCAAAGTACTGTAGTTGATGAAACGAACGTCATCATCAATGAATTGCAACTGCAGTATTTTTTCGTGATTGCCCGGGCTTGTTGAGTCGAAGCCATGTAGATAGATAATCATTGTACCTCCCCCGTTGAATATTGGTACGTTTTGATCAATCTAACACGAAAAACAAGGTTTTAAAGGTAACAGCTGAGAAATTATATTTTTCACTTCCTAAACGTGATCCTAGCTACATAAAGTGTGACTCAGAGCCTCCGCTTCACGTAGATAACTTTCATCGCCCCAAAGCTGATGAGCAAGTAAATACCATAGCATCGCCATCATCTGGCTTCTTGGTAACCATGCTTCTACACCATCAAGCCAAGGCTGAACATCATGGATTCCTCGCAGCTGACAGTACTTCTCAACCGCTTCTGTGACTGGCGCGCCAGCAACCGCAATGGTTAATGTTAAATCGAGCCTAGGGTCTGCGAGCGCAGCGTATTCCCAATCAATAATCTTAATGCAGTCACTGTTTCTCACTAGGTTATAACCACCTAAGTCAAAATGGCACAAAGACAGGTCAACATTGGTAATACTCGGAGCCACGCGCCACTCTTGATAAATCTTAGTGCAGGCTTCGGTCTTATGAATCGCATCAAGCTGCAGCCAGTAATGGTCGACTCGCGCCGTGAAACTGAATGGTTGCAGTGGTAATCGCGCAGTATTAACCAGATGAACAGAGGTCAGCGTTTTCAACAGGTCATCGAGTTCTAGATCTTCGTAAAGTGTCTCACCCGCAATCCACTCAACCAGTAACCCCTGCTCATTCACTACCATTGGGCTTGGCCCGATACCGAGTCGCTCAATGGCAGACAGCACTTGGTACTCTTCATGGCGAGAAATGAAGAACGCTTTGGTGATAGGTGTGGTTGGCCGCCAAACATACGCAGTACCATCGGCATCGACCAACTTCCAACATCGATTGGTCAAACCGCCTGTTAATGTCTGTGCTCTAACTGGAGGCTCAGAAAAGTAACCGTCAAGCGAACTCAAACTGGTATCAAGAAGCTTAGCCTCAGACCAAGAAAAAATTGCCATATTTACTCCCTATAAACGTCTTAACTGCCCTATAAACGTCTTCATTCCCTACAAAAAAGACACTGACCAAAAGCCAGTGTCTCTTCATAAACAGCACATCATGCACTGCATTGGCGTGTGACCAAGCTATACGCTGTCAAGATTAAGCGCCGCCAATACTAGACATTGTCAAATCCGGCTGCGCATAGTTGGCAAGTAAGCGAAATTAAAGGCCTAGTAGGCTCTTAGATTGTTGCTTACGGATTTCAGTCTCGTCAGCCCATTCAATCAAGCCAGACTCAAGATCCATTAGACGCATCGTCATTTTGTAGTATACGTCTTCATCGCTACCCGCTTTCTTAACGATGCTTGATAGGTTGCCGTACAGCATGTACTGAGCACCAACCATTTTACCGAATTGAATCGCTGAACTTTGGTTTACAAGCTCATCGTTGTTTTGGAAGTTCAATTGGTCACGAACAGACTCTACACGGTCCATATCAACGAAACGGAACTTACCAGAGTTCAGCATCTTAGTACTGATAGTGTCAGTGATTGACTCAGTATCGATGTGCTCACTTGTTTTGTTCTTGATTCGCTCTACAAACACGATTGGACGCTGTTCACGAGTAATGTAAGACACAGAACCAGACGCCATCATGCTATCGACCATTTCACCCGCAATCGTTTGAAGGTCAGTTGAACCGAAATCGATTGTCGTGGTTTCTACTGCTTGTGCATCACCGTAGCTTACCTTGTTTGAACAACCGCCTAAAATAACCGCTAAACCTAGTAGCGCAATGACACTCTTTTTCATTTTGTTTCCTCAACTTATCACTGAGCGGGGTTACCCACACTCTTAAATTCTTGTATTTACGAATCATGAGACCCGTTTAATCTAACTTACTGCTCTCGGAACTGGACTCTGAACTGAGTCGCTTTCGGGTTTACCGACACTTCCGACAACGAAATACTTTCAAAACCACGAACAATCGCTTGCTTCCAAGGACCTTGTTTAAGGTTGACCTCAAGCCCGGCATCGTCGTACCAGTAAAAACGATAAAGAATATGTTGATCGCCTTTATAGTTACTGTTTAAACGAACGATTCCTCGCGTATGACCGTCGACCAGATCGGTGCGAATATCTTCAACCTGTAAACGGCTGCCCAATACCTTGTCACCAAAGAAAACGTTCTGAGTCAGACTATCGACCCTTACGCCAGCTGTATTATCAGCACAACCAGCCAGAGCCATAACCGCTGCTAAGCTCACTAACCACTTTTTCATTACAGCCTCCCTAGCTGTTTATGCCACATTGTTGCATTGTTTCCTTGTCGAGAAATCCACACCAAGGTGGTCTGCCCTTCTCGAATATCAAAGTCGTACGTTTTAGCGCCCGCTTCCAACGTATATTGACCGCTATTTGCTACAAACGTACTGCTCTTAATCTCTGCAGGTAATGATTGCCAACTGCGAGTGTCTGGTTGCTCTGTCAGTGTGTTCCACACGTTGAACAGAATATTACCGACATCATCGCCTTTGGTTGCTTCTTTTCGAATGCGATCTTTCGCGACTACACGTAGCGCTTGGCGAATAACAATGCTAGTCATACGTTCCGATAGATCGTTCTGCGCCATCGCGTTTACATCAGTGATCAAATGTTCTTGTAGCGGCTGTCCGCTGATTCGCAAGGCAGAAAAACGCTCTACGTTTTGACTTGGGTAATATGGCAGCGCAAGAGAGTATATTGCCCCCTGATCGCGACTGTCATAAACAGGCAAATCCAGTCGCCAACTGTCCATAGCTTGCACAGCGCTCTGCTCTTGAAGAACAATCACTCGCCCTTCACCTGCACTAAGTTTAGAAGATTGCTTATAGCGTTTTTCTAATGTTGCTAAATCTTGTCGCAACCCTAAACGAGCGGCTGTTGCCATGGTTCTATCGATGATTTCTTGGTTATCTGGCATCACAGCCAAAGCACGACGATAGTCAACGTAGGCGCTGTTTAAATCATTTGACGCTTCATAAAGCAGACCAGACAAGAACATCAGATACGCATTCTGTACTGACTGCAGTTTCTTACCCGCATCAGGGTAATTGGCAAGGATGCTACCCACATTGGCAGACAAGCCTTGCTTCTTCGCATCGCTGGCTGCTTTGTCTAACTCAGCCTCGCGTTGCTTCTTCGCTTGTTCTTGAACTTGGTTGGCGCGACGCATTTCGATCACCGCACCTTCTAAATCGTTTTTCTTGAGGTAATTTAAACCGAGATACAGATGAAGAAAGCCCAACTCGTAATCGGCTGGCACATACTCGGTAATATTGTCATTCACAGCCAACGCACCCACACTGGTTGCACTGTCTGAGATTGAGATCACGGCTTTGCGTTGCTGCTCAGTAACCGCCTGATCAGCCACTTCAAACGAAGTCTTACTCTCAGGGTATTTTTGATCCAGCAGATTAATTCTGCCTCTTTCAAAGTTATCAAGGATGTCACCTGCCGCGTAATCTGGTAGCTCTTGCTGAGCCTCTGAATAATCTCCAGATTTAACGGCTTGGTAGATCGCTTTGTTTTGTGCGCTGTAATGACTGAACAGGCTTCCTGCAGACATACTCGCACAACCTACGGTCAACGCCGATAACAGGGCAATGGAAGCGAATCTAAACTGTTGCTTCACTTATCGTCTCCGTGCATGTTTAAAATGCCAACTTTATTAGGGTCTGCTGACCTTTAATGGTCTCATTATCAAAACGAAACGCGTTGTAAAAAGGATCTCAAGCCAGTTGAAACCCTACTTATTTAGCCTCTGCCTAAGCGATGCCGACATTCAGACAACAGATAGAACTTAAAGTTGGCATACAAACTACAAATTTTCCAACTAACTACTTGTGTTAACCCACTAATGAGCGCGTTTAAACTAGCTCATTAGCTTTCATTAACTCGTTAGCTTTTCATTAGCTCATTAACTTTTTATTAGCTCATTAATAGGGGGCCAAGTGGACGGCCGCCAACCAAGTGCATGTGAATATGATAAACCTCTTGGCCACCGTGAGAGTTACAGTTCACGATAAGACGATAGCCATCTTCTGCAATGCCCTCTTCTTTTGCTAACTTGCGAGCAACAGTAAACATGCGCCCCATCATCGCTTCATCTTGGACTTCAACATCGTTAGTTGTCGGAATCAGCTTGTTTGGGATGATTAGGATATGGCTTGGCGCGCGAGGGTTAATATCGCGAAATGCGGTTACTAAATCGTCTTGGTATAGTAGATCTGCTGGGATTTCTTTGTTGATGATCTTAGTAAAAATGGTTTCTTCAGCCATGTTTCTCTCCGATAAAACATTTATTTTTTAATGCTTTGAGTATGCGCTATGCCGCATCAAACCACAATAAATCTGCTTTAAAGCATAATAAAAAACACCGTTCAAATCAAAGAAAACGAGCCTTAGCTCTCAAGAATGGCATGTTGGTTATAACTGAGCGCTATTTTTGACGTGTGCGTCATAAAATGCGTAAGCCGAGCTCAATAGAATGCTGATAATTTTGTTAGTTTTACTTTGACCTGACATTAGGTCTGCATTTTTATTTAGGGAGAAAGCCATGAAGGGATCTGTGATCAAGCGTATGTACGCTGGTTTCGCACTGATCATCATCATGTTCGCAGTCACGATAACCATCATGATGAACAGCATGAATCAGATACACAGCAATTTTGAGAGTGTCTCAGAAACCTCATTACCACTTGTCGCGCTTTCAAATCAAACGAGTGTTCAATTGCTTTCTGCTGATAAGTCATTCAAAGATTTCTTAACCACACAAAACGCTGAACGCATGTCTGCAATGCGTACAGAATTTGCTGCATCACAAAACTCGTTTTCAGAAGTTCTCGGTAGTTTAGAAGCGGCAAGCCAAAACAATGCTTCACTTGTTGAACGTATCGCGCAATTAAGAGCAATGGAAGAACGCTACTTCGCCGAAGCTGACGAAGCGATGAACAACTACGTCGCGATGTTCGAAGCACAAGAACAAGTACAAAAAGCGTCTCGTGACTTCCAACGCTTACATTCAGAATTAACCGTTGGTATGAAAGAGTACGTTGCCGACCAAAAAAGCATCTCTGTAAAAGTGATGGCAAAGAGCTACTTCATCAAACTGCAAGACGCAGAAGTTATTACCTCTGATGCACTTGCTAGCTCTGATGTTGCCTTCGTTCAAAAAGCCCTTAACCAAAACAAAAAGGCCGTTACTCATCTTAACTACGCTTATCGAGGTCTATCAACACAACTACCAGCACTTAAAAATGTCTTCGATGAGTCGGTTCAGAAGTTCACCAAAGACGTTGGTCAGAAAGGTGGCGTACTAGACAAACACAATAACTACCTACAAGCCAAACAAGCGTTGTACGTGAACATCGCTAACCTAGCTCTAGAAGTTGACCAAGCGATGGCTGTTTTGGACTCATTCAACGTGACCGCTGAAGAGCAACTTAACTCATCACTCGCTGACGCAAGCAGCATCTACGACAAAGGCCTATTCAACGCGATTGCCATTGGCATTGTTGTGACTGTGTTCGCTGCTGCGATTGGTTACCACATTGCACACAGCGTACGAGAGCCATTAACTCGCATCCTCGGTACATTAGAAGGTCTAACTGAAGGTGATATGACTCAGCGTATCGATATTCGCTACGACAACGAATTCAGCCGCGTGAGCCGTCACATCAACACCTTGGCTGACAACCTGCACAATATCCTTGTGAAGTTGAATGATGCTTCAGATGACTTAACTAAGACTGCAAGCGTCAACCAGAAGACGTCATCTGAAACGCAGGCTCAATTGAACAGCCAACGTGAGCAAACCGCGACTGTTGCGACCGCAATGACAGAGATGTCTCATTCTGTACAAGAAGTGGCGAACAGCGCGCAAAGCTCACTCACCATGGTTCAACAAGTAGAATCGGCTTCTGAGTCTGGTCGTCAGATCATGAACACCAACATCAGCACCATTAATCAGCTTGAAGTTCGCCTTACTGAATCAGTGGGCGCTGTAGGCGAGCTACAACAGATGAGTAGCCAGATTGGTTCAATCCTTGACGTTATTCGTGGTATTGCTGAACAGACCAACCTACTTGCACTTAATGCGGCAATCGAAGCAGCGCGTGCAGGTGAACAAGGTCGTGGTTTTGCAGTCGTTGCCGATGAAGTACGAGTGCTAGCACAGAAGACCACTCAATCAACCTCTGAAATCGAGACTATGATCAGCAATCTGCAATCAAGCTCGAAAACGGCAAGCAACGTTATTGAAAGCTGTATGAGCGATATGGACATGTCGGTTCAACAAGCTTCAAGTGCAAACAGTGCGATGGAAGAGATCCAAGCCTTGATTCTAGAGATCAGCCACATGAGTACACACATCTCTCAAGCAGCCGCTGAGCAGAGTGAAACGTCTGGTGATATTGCACGCAACATCGAAGACATCAACCATATCGCAGATAAGAGTTACCAAGCGATGTCTTCAATTGCAGAAGCCAGCCAAAACCTAACAATTTTGGCGAATCAGCAAGGTGATTTAGTACATCAATTCAAACTATAGATAAATGAAGAATCGATAGATATTTAGTGAGATTGTTGAGACTTCTTACCCAATAGTGGTAACTAATTGAGCTAGGGCAACTTTTATCAAGGGTTGCCCTTGTTTTTTATGAGCTTTGTCATTATATGATTATTAAGGCTTGCTGCTTCCCGTTTTTTCTTTCACCTTTATGAGCGAGCCGCTATTAAGGAATTTATATGGCTGTTCATGTTGGCATTATCGATCAAGACCCCATTCGCTTGCTCACCCCATTACTTGATAACCGAACGGTCAGCACCCACATCGTGTTTATCGGCGACAAGAATCAAGTCAGTATGTACAAACGTTTAGACAGCGTTTTGCATAAGCGCGACATTACGAGTGAGTTTTTCGAAATTCCGACCATCGTAAATACGTCCGTCATTAAAGAATCTATCCAAACCCTTGCCGAAGACCTCAAAGCACGCGGTCAAGAAGTGAAGCTCAACGCAAGTTGTGGCCTTCGTCACCGCCTACTTTCTGTGTACGAAGTATTCCGTACTTACCACTGGCCAATCTTCGTGGTTGAACCAAACAGTGACAAGCTGTGTTGGTTGTACCCAAATGGTAAAGAAGATGCACAAGTTCAAGACCGCATCACCATCGACGACTACCTGACTGTGTTCGGTGCTCGCGGTGAATTCAGCGATGTTCAGCTGTCTCCGCAACTGGATCAGAAACTTTATGAACTGGGTGAACGTTGGGCAAGTAACGCACTCGAACTAGGCCCTGGCCTTGCGACATTGAACTACCTAGCAACGACCTGCCGTAAAGAACAAAAACTTGATGTAGGTCTATCTGAGAAGCAACAAGGCTATCGCGAGCTCAACATGCTGTTGAGCGATTTGGTTGAAGCTAAAATTGCGACTTACGACAATGGTATTTTGACCTTTGCCAACGAAGACGCGCGCCGCTTCTCAAACGGTGAATGGCTTGAAACATTGGTTCACAGCACAGTTAAGCAGATCCAAGATGACATGCCGACCATTCAAGACCGTTCTTTGAATGTTCAGGTATACCGTCAACTGGGTGAACGTGAGGTTCGTAACGAGCTTGATGTTGCCTCTGTGGTGAACAATAAGCTGCACATCATCGAATGTAAGACCAAAGGCATGCGTGATGATGGTGATGACACCTTGTACAAACTGGAATCGCTTAGAGACCTGCTAGGTGGCCTACAAGCACGTGCAATGTTAGTGAGCTTCCGCCCTCTTCGCCATAACGACATCACACGAGCTGAAGATCTTGGCCTTGCATTGATTGGCCCTGACGAATTGAAAGATCTTAAAACACACCTAACGGCATGGTTTACAGCTGCGGGTGGCAGTGAAGATCTAGAGTGCTAAAAACCAATAAGCTCATGAGAGCTCAATGCTCTTAAGCAGATTGTTAAAAAGGCGAATGACGATTAAATCACTCGCCTTTTTTGTTGTCTGTTTTCTCTATTGTTCACTTTAAGACAACACAAAAAAATGGCCGCATCTTTCGATGCGACCATTTTCAAAATTTAGTGTCACTTGAAGACTTAATGCTCTCTAAAACTCAGAGCACTTTAAGACTTAAAGCATTTTACGAGCAGCTTCTACAACCACTTTGATTGAACGTGCTTCCGTTACTTTTAGAGTGTCGTGATCAGGCGTCTCTTTTTGAGTACGGTTGATGATTACACCAGCAACACAACCTGCTTTCAGACCAGAACTTGCACACATTGTTAGTAGTGTTGCAGATTCCATCTCGAAGTTTAGAACGCCCATGTCTTGCCATTCTTGCATAGAACCTTGGAAACGCTTAACAACGCGACCAGAGAACGTGTCGTAACGCTCTTGACCTGGGTAGAACGTATCACTTGAAGCCGTTACGCCCATGTGAACTGCTGCGCCTGATTCTTCAACTGCCGCTTTCATTGCTGTAGCAACTTCAAAGTCAGCCACTGCTGGGAACTCCATTGGAGCAAAGTGCAGGCTAGCGCCATCTAGACGAACAGAACCTGTAGAAACAATCATGTCACCCACGTTTACGTGAGGTTGGATAGCACCAGTCGTACCAACACGTAGGAAAGTGCGAACACCAAGTTGAGCAAGCTCTTCAACTGCGATAGAAGTCGATGGACCACCAATACCTGTTGAACATACAACAACTGGTTTGCCGTCTAGCTCTGCGCGGTAAAGCGTGTATTCACGGTGACTAGCAAGGAATACTGGGTTCTCCATCTCTTCTGCAATTTTTTGCACACGAGCAGGATCACCTGGGATGATCGCAAGAGTAGCACCGTTAAGATCTGCTTCAGTAACACCTAAGTGGAAAACAGCTTGAGACATAGTTCGCTCCTTTTGGCTTATTGGGCTTTTTACCCTTATTTAAGCTCATAGTAAATTCGTGGGGTACGAACACACTCTAACCAAGCTCATTACAAAATGAAGTGACACATGTCACATGAATGATCGCAACAAGAATTCAAGTTTCACAAAAAACCGATTGGCATCACAAAAATAAGCAATCCGTACGCCGGTGTTGCATACTAATGAGACAAAAAGCGCCTTTAACGTATTACCGCTAAAGGCGCTTTTAAATTAAGAATGCTCTATGTCGGTGAGCTCGATTTAGTCCGCTTTAGATTTAAATCGAAGCAGCCGCAATGCGTTCAATGTCACCAATGCAGTTGCACCACTATCCGCTAAAACTGCCACCCACAGACCGGTAATACCTAGCAAGCTTGTCACCAAGAATACGCCCTTCAAACCAAGCGCAAGGGCTACGTTTTGACGGATGTTGTTCATGGTCGCTTGCGACAGTTCAATCATCGCTGGCAGCTCAGTTAAACGGTTATGAGTCAGTGCTGAATCCGCCGTTTCCAAAGCGACATCCGTACCACCACCCATTGCGATGCCGACATTCGCCGTTTTCATTGCTGGTGCATCGTTAATGCCATCACCGACCATCGCCACGTGCGACTGTTGAGATAACTCCTCAACGTAAGATACCTTGTCGCTTGGCAATAGGCTTGCCTTGTACTGCATACCAATCTTGCTACTGATCGCTGCTGCACTGCGCGGATTATCGCCGGTCAGCATGATAGATTGAATACCCAAGTCATTAAGTCGTTCAATCGCAAGCTTAGCGTCACTGCGTAACGTATCTTGCCAAGCAATCAGACCAATCACAGTCGTAGTTTGCTCTGTTGACTCTTCTTGATCTTTAACCTCAAGAGCAACCACAACCGTCTTGCCCTCGCCTTCTAATGCTTCTACTTGAGAAACCACATCGGCACCAAGTTCGAACGTGACTTTAGACGGTGACAAAACCTGATACTTAACACCATCAACATCACCTTCAACACCACTACCAATCAACGCTTTCTTGTTGTGTGATTCAGGAATCTCAATATTCAGGTCTTTTACTTTAGCGACAAGTGACTGCGCCAACGGGTGAGTAGAGCCAACTTCAATTGCCCCAACCACACGCAGCATCTCGTCTTGTTGCCAACCCGATAGAGGTTGAATATCCGTAACCTGAGGCTTACCTTCGGTCAGTGTGCCTGTCTTATCAAAAGCGATGGTTTGGATTTTGCCAAGCTGCTCTAGCGCTGCGCCGCCTTTAATGAGCGCGCCACGTTTCGCAGCTGCTGCTAAACCAGAGGTAATCGCTGCAGGAGTCGAGATCACCAAGGCACACGGACAAGCAATCAACAATAGCGCTAGGCCACGGTATACCCATGTTTCCCATGGCTGCGCAAACAACAATGGTGGTGTGATGATGACTAACAGAGCCACTACCATCATTAACGGTGTGTACCAACGGCTGAACTTATCGAGGAACCGCTCTAATGGTGCTTTACGTGATTCTGCTTCTTCAATCAGATGAAGAATACGATCGATCGCGTTCTCACCCTGTTTTGAAGTGATGGTGATACGAACCACTTTATCGACCACCACAGCGCCTGCCATGATGCTGTTACCTTCGATGTGTTCAACGGGAACAGATTCACCGGTTAACGCACTTTCATCAAAGCTCGCGGCATCAGTCATCAGTTGACCATCAGCAGGCAAGCGAGAACCCGCTGCCACTTCAATGACATCACCAGGAACAAGCTCGCTTACCGCCACTTCAACACGTTCACCGTTGATAATTTTGGTCGCGTTCTCTGGTACTAATGTCATTAAAGCTTGAACGCCACTTCTTGCTCTTGATGACGCAAACGCTTCTAGGCGCTCACCAATCAAGAATAACAGCAACACCATCGCCGCTTCCGCGGTTTCACCAAGATACAAAGCACCGAGCGCAGCGACACTCATTAAGGTTTCGATGGCAAAAGGCGTACCCGAGCGCGCCAATTGCACGGCTTTCTTAGCTACCGGGTATAAACCGAGTAAACAGGTGACAGTGAATAAGCCTTCACTTAATTGAGGAGAAGTACTTTTCAGAAGCGCAGCGAACAGCATTGCAGCTGCAATCGCTATGATCTGTAAGTTGGGTTGGATATGAGCTTGCCAAAAGGTCTCTGGTTGTTGTTTTTCTTTCTTAGAACCCACTTCCGTTAATGGGAAGCCAGTTTTGATAGAGACTTGTTCAATGGTGTCAGCAAGACTTTCATTATCAAATTTCACAACCAGTTTTTCGGTAGCAAAGAGAACCTTCGCTTGAATAACACCGTCAATATTGCTGATCGCGTTTTCTATTTTTCTTGCACAAGCTGGGCAGTCCATTCCGGCAACCAGCCAACTTTTCGAAAATTGGGCGTCGAGAGATAAGGTTGAGGGCTGACTGTCTTCTTCTCCACTGTCCGACGAACTACAACAATCGTCTCCAGACGATGACGGTGCAGCAGAAGAGCTACAACAACCAGATGAAGTACCTGCTGCTGTGATGCTTGAAATTTTAGGGCTAGAGCAACTTGCTCCTGCCGCTTGAGGTTGAACGTCCACTTTTGCTGAGCGGCACGCTGCATGTTTTGCGCACATAATGTATCTCCTTAATACTCAAAAGCCTTGAGGTTGTTACTAACTTACGAGCAACAGAACCTTAAGTTCATCAAAAGTATAAACCTTGGAGGCTACTCCAAGGTCAAGAAGAAGTTTTCAAGAAAACAAAAATATTATGTCCGCGCCGATGACTTACTGAGATTTAAGCTCCGCACACTCCTCACGGTTCGCCGATACATCATCAATAAGCACCGCATCGTGTGAACAGAATGGCTGAGTGTTCAAGCTGACAATCGACACATCATCTTCCACTGGATCAACTTGAGATCCTTGCATCAGTTCAGCGATATGATGTCGAAGCACCAAGATACCTAAAATTCCGAACAAAACATTACCCAAAGCTTGACCATAGAGAACACCCAAAGCGCCATACCATTGCGAACCTAGATATACGAACGGCAGAGTACCTAACGTCGCTTTACCCAAATTCAATGCTGTCGAGTAAAGCGGTTTACCTAGGTTGTTGAAAGACGTGTTGGCAACAAATAGTGCACCGTTAAAGGTGAAGGTTAACGCCACATAGGTACAGAAAGCCGCCACAATGATTGCTGCATCACCTTGTAAGCTAAAGCCTTGAATGACATAACCTTGAACGAAGTACAACAGAATACAAACAGCGATGGTGTATGCCGTAGTAACCAGCAATGAGTTATTGAGTGTTTCTTTTACTCGGTCCATGCGTTCAGCACCAAAGTTCTGACCAATGATTGGCCCCACAGCGCCAGACAAGGCAAAGATAACCGCAAAACAAACTGGCGTCAGACGACCTATCACGGCAAAGCCCGCGACAAAATCCTCACCATATTGTGCGATACCCGTTGTTACAATCGCATTACCGATAGGCGTTGCGGTATTGGTGATAATCGCAGGCAGCGCAATCGCCAATATTGGTCGAATATTAATGCGCCATTGCACAAAAGAAGGCGGAGCTACCAGCTGATGGCTGCGAATAAGAGGATAAAGCGAAAAGAATAGCACCGAGAAACGAGCGACAACCGAAGCGATAGCCGCCCCTTCGATGTTCCAACCAAAACCAAAAATAAACAGAGGATCGAGAATCGCGTTAACAATGCCGCCAGACAAAGTTGCCCACATCGAACGCTTAGCATCACCTGCCGCTCTTAAGCCCGCACCCGCTGCCATCGCTAACGCCAAAAATGGACCACTAGGTAGCAAAATCTGTAGGTAAGCTTGAGCGCGTTCGGCTGCAATGCCTTTGGCGCCTATCGCGGCTAGCAGCTCTGGAATATAAGCGAACATGATTGCAGTTATGGTTGAACTGATAACAAACGCAGTCAGCATGATACTGGTGCTTAGGTTTCGAGCGTGCTCTTGATTCTTGGAGCCGATGGCTTTGGACACTAATGCGCCCATGGCAATGGAAGTACCGATAGAAACGGAGGTAGAAAAGAAAGTCAGCGTACCTGCAAAGCCTACCGCAGCAGCCAATTCAACCTGTCCGAGCATACTGATAAACAGCATGTCGAGCAGATCGACCACAAATAACGCCATCAAACCGACAGAGCCAGCCCCCGACATCACCAATATGTGGCGCATCGTTGAACCTTCAACAAACTTTGCCGTTTGATTTGACATGAAACCTCCAAAAGTTGGAATACCCAAGAGCTAAAGCCTAATCAGCTGTTCAACTGTTCAACTGGCTAGGGATCCAAAAAGAAAGGATCGACCAAGAAAAGCGCTATACAGAAAAAAGGCGCTAGTGCGCCTTTTTTCAATTGAGAGTATTGAGAAAAATAATCGTTCTTAACACGCTACTATACCTGATGTTTGAAGCATTCTTCCAAGTTCTTGCCAATTGCTCTCAAAACATCAGTTCTGGTGATAATACCCACCAGTTTTCGATTATCGATCACAGGGTATGCTTTAGGTTTTCCAACCTGCATCATGTCCGCCAATTCAATAATGGATAAGTCAGGTGACACCGACAGCACTTCTTGGTACATACAGTCACCCACAAGGTGTGTGTCTTGGCAGAAGTAACTGACCTTCACAAGTTTCTCGAGTAAATCCTGCTCTGAAAGGAAGCCAATCACTTGTTCGTTATCATCGATTACGGGCCCACCCATATGGTGGCTACGCATCACTTTGTCTAACGCTAGACTTAACGGCATATCAGGAGTAAATGTCACAACCTGCTGCGTCATGTAATCTTTCACTTTAATAGAATGCATTGCGTTCTCCCTAAATACTTTGCGTCATATATTTTCTATCTTGTTAAGTTAATTGTTGTCTAAAATCTTGATTTTACTAAATGGATTTCAACAATTTTATTGATAGGCAAAACCTAACAAGACAAAAAAGTGAGACAAACAAAGGGTTGAGCACGTTTTCGAACGCCAGAAAAAAGAAAAAAAAGAGCCCTTACAAAGCCTTACTTTCCCTTGCTTAACCTTACTTAGCCGAGCTAGCCTGCTTAAATAAACCCTGTAATCTTCACCTCACTAATAATTAGAAATCCCGTTTTAGGAAGTTTATGCAACACGACAACAACATGTACGCGTATATTTACGCAGGTAACGACGGCACAGAAAACACACTCATCGCCACTATCGATAATCAAGAAAAACCGCTGATATCAAGCTGCGTTGATGAGATAAAACGCATGTCATGCTTAGCCATTGATTTAGCAGCAAAACACGACCTAAAAGTGAAGCTGGTGAAATATCAAAGAGAACAAGAGATCGACTTCGGCTTATTCGTTAAATAGTGAATCCGACACTGATTTGGTTAATCTCTTACTGGCAGCCATAGTAGCATTAGCAAGCGCAATAGCCGTGAATGGCTGCCGAATTCGACCTGACAAGCCTAACGGGTAAAGGCTATAATGATCAGACGGCGCCCTTGCCGATTTTCATTGTCCAAATACGGTTTACTATGTCTTCCCAAACCCCACCTAAAACGTATCTAACGAATTCCTTATCTAAGTTAAAAAGCTACTTTAGTGAGTTATTGGATTTCCAATCACGCATTTGGGTGGTTCATATCTTTGAAGACTCTATTACCGATCAGTCGTTTGTGATTAATGAAGATGGCTTTAAAGAACCGCTAGAGTGGATGAAAAAACGTGATTACCAAGCGAGAATGCTTGATCGTGTTGATAAGATGAAAATCTCACAGGTGATTGAGATTCAGTTCGAAGACAAAATGCATCGCTTGATGCGAGTGAAGTAGCTTTATTGTTTGGGCGTTCACGAAAAGCCCTTGCTAGAAATCAAGTATAAAAAGGCCAGCGCTCGCTGACCTTCTCTCATTGATTACAAACCACCATCTAACGCGCACAATACTCATGCCACAGGCGCACCGCTTTCTGGTATGCCTCAGTTTTATCGTGCGTTTCTGCAAAGAGAATGGCTGTCATGCTGTCGACAACGGTATTCGCCATTAGCGCCATATCTTCAGCCGATGTGCCAAGTACACATTGACTAGGAAGTGGCAGCTCTAGGTTCATCATCTCTTCCCAGTAGAACGATTCGACTTTGTCAGGAGAGCTCATCCATACCGTTTGGCTAACTTTAGGATTATATTCCGACTCACCGTTCATCCCTTTGAATGAAATCACCGAGTGGGATTTATTTCCGATAACATGCTCAACTTCCGCATGAAGTTGTGGAAAGCCAGGATGGAAACTGCCACGCAGACCTAAACGGCCACCACCAGGATTCAATGCTCGAACTACCGTGTTAATTGGTGTTCTCAAACCGTAGCGGTGTTTCCAACCAATCATGGTTTGTGCTTCGGGCGCAAAGTTAGCTAGCGGTAAATAAGCAATGCCGTCTTGTTCAAGAATCGACTTAGCATGTTCAGGGCTCTCAGCACTTTGCACACCGACATCTTGCAAATGGCTTTCAACGTGCGTCCTACCGCTCGGCTTATCCATATAGCCATGCATTAACACTTTATAGCCATTGTCAGCTAAGATTTTTGCCGCCAACAAGTTCCAAGGCTTGCCACTGGCGTTATCGTTACGCTTACCTGCATAACACGGCCAATCAATATCAGCGCCTAAATCTGGCACTCGAGATTGAAACGCTTTTACAAAGCCAGCGATCTCTTCATTGGTTTCATTCTGCACACGAATCAACATCAGTAGCATAGCCATTTGGTCGTCACCGACTTCTTCGCTTAAATACTCATCCATGATGCGGTAGGCTTGTTCGAACGATAAAGGCTTACGCCCTCTTTCTCCTCGTCCAACTGTACGAATACACTCTAAAATACTACTCATTGATTGTTTATTCTCTTCCGTTGATATCAATAAAATTCGAATACACTTTCGATTCTATGATACCCACCGTGCATTGCAAAGCGATTCAGTTGCTCTCGACCGAATTACCAATACGCGGATTGGTGTTCTAAAAGTAAACTTACTGGTGTAAAATTAGCGTATGTAATGCTAACCGCGACATATTGAGTAGTATCCCGATGACTGTAAAAAAAACGCTGAGCCAAAGAAAACGTGAATCGATCGTTGCCGCTGCTATCGCAGAGTTTACTGAGCATGGCTACAAGGCCACCAGCATGGATAAAATATCGAGTCGCGCAGAAGTATCAAAGCGCACCGTATACAATCACTTTGCCAGCAAAGAACTGCTTTTAGATGAGATTCTAGACAGCATTTGGAGCAAAACTCTGGCCGCAACGCATTTCCCATATCAAGCAGAACTGCCACTTGAAGAACAGCTTTCCTCGATAGCCAATCAAGAGCTTGAGTTACTTGAGTCTGAAGGCTTCATCGACCTGTCACGCGTTTTGTTCTCAGAGTATTTCCATAACGCAGAACTGGCGCATCAAGCGATGGAAAAATATTCCCAAGCAGAAAGTGGACTTACAACCTGGATTAAAGCCGCGTTGGCAGACGGTCGTTTAGTAGAACTAGACCCACAATTCGCCTCCACGCAGTTCATTGGTCTGCTTAAGTCTTTTGCGTTTTGGCCGCAAATCATTGGTCATGTGCCGTCACCGGATGCTGCACACAAGCAAGTGCTCATTACTTCAAGTGTCGAGATGTTCCTTAAACAATATCAGGCGTGATTTTGGTGGTTGACGAGAATTCAACCACAATAAAACCATCACTGGTATCCGCTGTTATTTTCCCTATACTGCAACCCACTTTCGTCATTACGACTCAGTAAAACTTCAACTTTAGGTAGCCCTATGATTACTTTCACCACCAACTTTGGCGATATCGAGATTGAACTGAACCTTGAAAAAGCGCCAGTAACGTCGAAAAACTTCCTTAAATACTGCCAAGACGGTTTCTACGAAGGCACGACATTTCACCGTGTTATTGAAGGTTTCATGATTCAAGGTGGTGGTCACACTATCGACATGACAGAAAAACCAACTCGCGCCCCAATCGTCAACGAAGCAAACCGTGGTTTGAAGAATGTGATTGGTTCTGTGGCAATGGCTCGGACTGATGCACCACATTCTGCAACGGCGCAGTTCTTCATCAACCTTGATGACAACGATTTCCTAGATCACACCTCAACAACCAATGCTGGCTGGGGTTACGCGGTATTCGGTAAGGTTTCAGCAGGTATGGATGTGGTAAACAAAATTGCGAAAGCACCAACAACCATTCGCTGGGGACACGAAGATGTGCCTTGCGAAGATATTGTGATTACAAAAGTCACTATTCGCGACTAATTCATTCACGTCCTTTCCCGCCCCTAGTGCATTCGAATTGATGGCATAAAGAAAAGAAGGCTGTGCGATAGGACTATGGTGGTAAGGGTTCGACTTTACCACCTGTATTCAAAGCTCGTTGTTAGAATAGTTACCAGCGAGAACGATAAGTACGGTGACACCCTTTGCACGTCTTATTCGCAGAATTTAACCCTTGCTCTGCACTCGACAAGTCTTGTTCAACACTCGCCTGATAAAGCTCAGAAAAGCACTTGAAGAACAACTCGTTCCTATCCCCGTTCGTTTAAACAAAGAGTTGATGAACGAGTTAGATGCTGAAGAGCAACAACAAATGCTCAAGCTACTTCAGAAAGTAGTCGCGGCAATCTGATCTTACCGCGTTCACTGCTTACCAAGCTTAGTGCTTAGAAATTATTGCTTTCTAAGCGTGCATTAAAAAACAACCCACACTCGGCCTTGCGCCGAGTGTTTTATTTTCGTCTCGACCATTTGATATAGCAAAATAGTGAAGCAATGATCACCGCCCCACCGAGCAGCTTCTGCATCTCTACACTTTCGCCAAGCACACTCACACTTAACAGCAGCGTCCACACAGGCTCAAGAATCATGATCAATGCCGCCACTTCCATGTTCACGGAGTGCTGACCGACCGTTTGTAGCAAGTAACGAATAGACGTTGCGATCACCGCAGAGACAATAAACCAGAAGACTAAGGTTTTGGTGATTTCGAACTCCGGCTGAGCTGTCATAGAAGCAAAGGCTAAACCACTCACACCCACCACAAACAGTTGCACACAGATTGATGCGATAGGCTTGATATTGGTAATCACACGCTTGTTCATCACAAAGTGAACAGACAACAACATCGATGCTAGTAAGAAATAAATCTGACTCTGCTCAACATGCCAGCCGTTACCCAAAGTCAGCAACAGCATGCCGATAATCGCGATAGGGAAAGACATCCAAAACGCACGATTAGGTTTAACTCGAAACAAAATCCAAGACACAAAGGGGGCAATGATCATGGCTAAGCTCATGATGAATGCCCCTTCAGACAAGGTCTCGGTCACCGACACTGCATACACCCAGACTTGCAGTGAGGCAGACAGCAACAAACCCACGCCGCAAAGAGACAAGATCTGTTTAAACGAAAGCTTACGAATATGATGAATACAAAACGGCAGAAGAATAAGACTCGCCACTAAAAAACGCACACCAATGAACACTGGTCCCGGCATTTCCAATACCACCAGCTTAGATGCAATCCATCCAACCCCAGCTAGCAGGGTGGCAAATAGAAGGTAAAGCTCTCCGCGCATCGCTTTCACGTTCATCATTTTACTTAGTCCAATAACAAAAAAAGCAACCCGACTCTGCAAGGTTGCTTTTTATAAACATTCAACAGGATCGAGATACTATCTCAATACTCTGCTTCAGGCAGCTGTTTTTAGCCTGCGTATTCTGGGTAATCCGTTAAACCTTTTTCAGCACCACCGAACAATGTGTTTGGATCGTGCGCTGCAAGTGGGTAACCATTTTGAATACGAGCTGGTAAATCTGGGTTCGCAACGAATGGACGACCAAAACCAACCATGTCAGTTACGCCTTCAGCAACGGCTTTTTCGCCACGCTCGCTATCGTATTTACCCGCATAAATAAGGACACCCTCGTAGGCTTCACGAACTGCTGCTTTAAATGCTTTTGGCGTTTCAGGTGCATCGTCCCAATCAACTTCTGCAATGTGTAGGTAAACAATTTTGTATAGGTTAAGTAGTGCTGCCGCCGCTGTGTAAGTCTCTACTGGTGTAGCGTCAACCGTACCATTCAACGATGTGAACGGAGCAAGGCGTACACCAACACGGTCAGCACCAATCGCTTCAACCATAGCTTCAACCACTTCGCCTAGGAAACGTAAACGGTTTTCAATTGAACCACCGTATTCGTCAGTGCGGTTGTTTGCTTCAGAATCGATGAATTGGTTGATTAAGTAACCATTCGCTGCGTGAAGTTCGATACCATCAAAGCCTGCTTCAACCGCATTCAAAGCCGCTTGGCGATACTGTTCAACCACCTCTTTGATGTCTTGTTTCGTCATTTCACGAGGTTCAACCACATCAACAAAGCCCGGTTCATCAGTACCGTTATCGATGAATACCTTTACGTTTTGTGCTTTAAGTGCAGAAGACGAGATTGGCTGTTCACCACCAATGTTGTCTGGGTGTGTTACACGGCCTACATGCCAAAGTTGAGCGAAGATAACGCCCTCTTTTTCATGTACGGCATCAGTCACTTTTTTCCAACCAGCGATCTGCTCATCAGAATAGATACCCGGAGTCCAAGCATAGCCTTGACCCATAGGTGAAATTTGTGTGCCTTCAGCAATAATCAAACCTGCAGAAGCACGCTGAGCGTAGTAAGCCGCCATCATATCGTTTGCTGAATTACCAGGTTGCGTTGCGCGAGAACGCGTCATCGGTGGCATAACAATACGGTTTTTAAGCTCGATATTACCAAGTTGAATTGGTTGAAATAGTGCGTTTGTCATTGTTATATCCTCGATTAACCTAGTTGAATCAGTTCGATTTGGTAGCCGTCTGGGTCAGTAATAAAAGCGATATGAGTTGAGCCGCCTTTCACTGGACCCGCTTCGCGAGTGACGTTGCCACCTAGCGATTTGATTTTGTCACATGCTGCGTAAATATCTTCTACACCCAATGCCAGATGACCAAACGCGCTGCCCATCTCGTACTCATTCGTATCCCAGTTGTACGTTAGCTCGATAGTCGTGCCGCCTTGCTCATAGCCAACAAAAACCAATGTGTAGCGGTACTCTTTGTTTTCGTGGCGTTCAAGTTCCTTCATTCCCAATACCTTGGTGTAGAACTCGATAGACTTGTCTAAATCAGTAACTCGGATCATTGTGTGTAGGAATTTCATATTTCGCCCTTTTTAGCCCAGCAACCTGAGCCGATATAATCGTGAGTGGAGGTTACCCACTTCTTTGTTAGGGTTAATATACGAGCTGACAGCAAATAAATGAAATTATCATAAATTCTCATTGTGATAATTTTTTATTATAACTCACTTAATACAAGTGATTTGTTAAGAAGATATTTGGCAAACAAAAGATAGGGCGACGATCAGAAAGCGGAGCGCCAACTGTTTAGTGATTTAGACATGTCATTAGTCGTATTGATGATCTGCTCTCTCAACCACTTATGTGCCGGATCGGTGTTCTGTTTTTTCAACCAAATGAGGTAATGAGAGATAGGCTGATAATCGAAAGGCGGTTTGAACAACTGTAACCCAAGACGTTCCTGATACTGGATCGCCATAGAAAGCGGCACAACAGTGATGTAATCAGTCTGGCTACACAGCATTAGGTTACTGGCCATAGAGCTACCGTGAATTACAATTTTACGCGAGGATAAGTCTAACGAAGTGTAGTGAGTCAAACTTCTTACTTGGCGACGTGTTCTGGCTAAAACCGCATGTTGCTCACTGAGATATTGCGCCTCGGTGATCTCACCTTTGATCCTAGGGTGCCCATTTCGGCAAACAATCACAAACTCACTGTCGTAGAGCTTTTCGCTCATCATGCTTGAATGCTCAGGCAACACAATGTCGATCATCAAATCAAACTTCTGAGTTAATAGATCCTCATGGACTTGATCATCACTATCTGGTTGGTCATACACCTCAAGAGATAAGCCTTGGTTAGATAACTGAGAAAATCGATCGAGCAACATCCACTTTAAATGTTCGGGAACCGAAGCCACAAACCTGCGCTCTGTACTCGCTTCATCAAACCCAGCCATACCTTGAAACACGCCGTTGAGCTCGTGTATTGGCGCTTTGATTTGCTCATACAAGCTTTGCGAGTAAGCAGTAGGCACAACCCCTCGCCCACTGCGCACAAACAACTCTTGGCCAATTTCATTTTTCAGTCGGCCGAGCGCAGTGCTGATCGTCGATTGATTGGTATTCAAATGATCGGCAGCCTTACTCAAACTGCCCTGCTCCATCACCGCTGAAAACACAGCCAATAAGTTAAAATTCGGAATGTCATTACTCATGATTCAGTGCTCATTTGGCGATAGATTTAATTATCTTATCGTAAAAGCGATAGAATGAAACAACGGATGCTCATTGAGAAAACAAAACTGAGAAGGAAGCATCATATGGTAAAGAGCAAAAATGTCAGAACAACTCATTCTTTCGAATAGCTGCCACATTCGCCAGATTGGAATCTAAATCTCTTCGCTGTGCCAGTAACGCTTAATCCACCCAAACTCACCCTAGACTGGTCGGAGTATTCAATATTTCCGTCCTGCCTTATTGATACTTTTATAGCCACTTCTATGATCCAGGCTTATTAAATAGACATATTTTATAAGCCGAGTTTGAGCCTGTTCAAATAAACCCACCTCACGTTTAAGCAACCACTCAATTCATCGTAATTACGATAATTCAATATCGCAATAATGCGTAGATAGCACCAGTTACACTTCCTATTATTTCGCCAACAAATCAATTCTTAACCTAAACAGAAAACCTAAAAATGTGTAGATGATGGTGTTGCACACATCACGGAAGACGGCCTTAAAACCCAATGCAGCAAACGAACCTATCAATGGTAGACGTTACTTAAGAATGATTTCGCCAGGTGTTTTTAACACTCTATTCGCGAGAATGCGTTGTCTACGTGGTCAAAGCGATTTTTAATTGTCATCTAGTACTTTTGACTCAGTAGGTCTATACGGTTACGTGAGTTCAACACCTCTTTCAGATGTCTTCTAAAAGTCTTGTACCAAGGCTGCACTTTCTCTCTCCTTATTTAGGTTGAGATATGAACTTTATAAAAATCGTTTTCCAGAAAATCTGGGCCGTTGTGATGGTCTTGATTAAATTCTGCCTGTTTATGGCAGTGATGTTTGCGGGAGCATGGGCTCTTGCACCATTAGGCACAATCCATTCTAAAGACATCGACATGTCTCAATTCAACAATCATCCCAATGAAATGATGATGAACTTCTTCCAGATGGAGTCCTTCTCTGGTTACTTGTTCTCAGTGACCATTGCTGTGGTTTTAGCCGGTGTTTACGGCATGTGGCAGTTGCATGAACTGGGTGTGCATAAAGCAAAAGAGCACAAAAGCGCTCACGTTCAAATCGTGTTTGCACTGTCACTTTGCGGACTCTTCATCAGCAAAACATTCTGGGTTATCGCATTGGTTATCGCATTGGCGAACTGGAAACATATTGGTCAATCACTGAGTGATGTGATTCGCCGTGGTGTTCAGCCTAAACAAGACGCGACCAATACAGAGACAGCCGCAGTCCACGTATCACCTGAACAACCGGTAACAGAGCCGTCTTCAGTAGAGCAATCTTCAAAAGAACAGGCTTCAGAAGAAAAGACTCCAACAACACCATCCGCTACAGAAAAAGAGGTCGCATAATGAAAGAGATGATGATTCCATACATCCTAATTGTATGGTCACTGTTTGCGACAGGCGCACTTAAGAAGAACTTCAAGAACTACACATGGGCTGCCATTGGCGGCGTAACGATTCTTGCGGTATTAGCGGTTATCTCTCGCTTGTGGGCACCCGTTGATCTAACCAACTCAACCACAGTGAAAGCACCACACGCGGTAATGTCACCGATCTTTGGCCAGCAGATCGACCAAGTGCTTGTTGAACACAACCAAATGGTTAAAGAAGGCGACGTAATTTACACACTCGTCGACATTGACTCAGCCGCAGACAAAGCAAAGATCGAATCTTCAATTGTTCAGAAAGAAGAAGAGATCAAGCAAATGAATCGCGACTTAGAGCGTGCTGAAACGTCACCTGAAATTTTCAATATGCGTGACGTAGAAAAGTACGACTCTGATCTTCGAGTGCTGCATGCTGAACTGGTGTCGTTAAAAGCCGATTTACAAAAAGTAAATTGGGCGCAAGAGAAAAAGACCATTAGAGCTGAGTTTGATGGTCAGGTATCGATAGTGAATATTGCTGAAGGTTCTGTCATGGGTAACATGCACCTCTACAACACCAGCAAAAAGTTTCTTGAGATGCGTATTTCAGACCAAACTTATGGCTATGTTCAAGTAGGAGACTTCGCTGAGTTCTTCGTTGATGCATACCCAGGTCACGTGTTCCGAGCAAAAGTACACAGCTTTAATGCCGGTACTGGTGAGTCGAGTATTTCTCCACTTCAGGGGCCACAAAGCGTCGGTCAACACGTGGTAAGAAACGGCAATGGTTTAGGTCGTACTATCGTACTTGAGATCATTGAACCAGAAGGTTACAACATCCCTATTGGTTCAACTGGCGCGGCTTGGATCTCAGCTGAGAAGCCACATCCGTTCTGGGGCTTCATCGATGTAATCGGTGCAGCAACGGTTCGCCTACAATCTTACAAGTCATACTTAGGTGCTTGGTAAACGATTAGCTCTTGATAAGCAACTAAATATTCAATGATTTGGCTGTTATTCACTCGTATCACAGCCACTCATGAACTAGCGACTAATTGTAAAACAAATGCCCTGAATTTCAGGGCATTTTTGTATCTGTTGCAAGCTCATTTACTAATTGATTTAGATCAAAATTAATCGCCAATACAATCGTTTATCAAACAAATCATCGAAAAAACGATAGATTGAAATATTATTAGCGCGTAGATAGCGACCTCCCCCACCTCTATCATTTGGCTCAAGAAATCCAATTCCTGTATCCAAATATAAGGTCACTACCATGACTAATACATTCAAAAAAATGGCGCTTCCTGTTGCTATTGCGAGCACTCTACTTGCTTCTGGTTTTGCATCTGCAACGCCAACTGTAGAAGCGACATCGAAAGTCGGCCAAGAACTTCAGACGGCAAATGCTGCGCAATACCAAAACATTGATCTTGATGCTCGCTACAAGAGCGAGGTTCTATTCGAACACAAATCAAACATGTTCTGGGGAAAAGGCGAACGTATTCAAGTTGTTTCTAAAACAGGCGATTCTCTAGCTTACACTGCTGAGTCTGACCATGTTCACCCAATCCTCACCAAGCATGGTCGTAAAATGGACCAAGCAATCATCAAAGTAGATGACAACGTATATCTTGGTTACGGTTTCGGTCTAGATACACCCGTCATGATTGAAGGTACGGACGGCATCATCATTGTTGATCCAGGCGAGTCGGTAGAAATGGCTCAATCGGTTAAAGAACAGTTCCGTCAAATCACCGACAAGCCGGTTAAAGCAATCATTTATTCTCACAACCACATCGACCACATCTCTGGTGTGCGTGCGTGGGTGACTGGCGAAGAAGTGGCATCAGGTGAAGTAAAAATCATCGCTGAAGAAGGCCTAACCGCTGCAGTGGCTAACTGGTCTTCAAACCTAGGTACTCTATTTGGTCACCGTACTTCTTACACAGGTGCTAAGCACGTAGAAGAAGGCGAGCACGGCACAGTAAACGACGGCCTTGGTCCACGCTTCATGCAAGGTGCTATCTCGTTCATCGAACCAAACCTGCTTGTACCAAGCCAAAGCCACATCGAAATCGAAATTTCTGGCGTGAAAATGCACATCGAGAACGTGCCATCTGAAACTAAAGATGAGTTAGTGGTTTACTTCCCAGACCAGAAAATCCTGCACGCGGCTGAAGTACTTCAAGGTGAGAACTTCCCTAACCTTCACACCATCCGTGGTACTAAATTCCGTGACCCATCAATGTGGTTCAAGGGCATCGACGTAATGCGTAAGTTCGACACTGAGATCATGATTAACTCTCACGGTCGTCCTGTTGAAGGTAAAGAAGCAGTAGCTGACGTACTAACGGCTTACCGTGATGCGATTCAATACACTCATGATCAAACTATCCGTTACATGAACAAAGGTATGACGCCAGACGAGCTAGTTGAAGTAGTTAAACTTCCTAAGCACCTTGCAGAACACCCTTGGTTAGGTGAACACTACGGTACTGTTGCACACGCCGTGCGTCAGATTTACGTAGGTTACAACGGTTTCTTCGAAGCGGATCCATGGCAGCTAGAGCCAATGGCTTACGAGCAACGCGCTAAAGCATTCGTAGAGATCATGGGCGGTCGTGACAACATCCTTACGACTGCACAAGCAGCAATTAAGGCTGAGAACTACACATTTGCAGCAGAAATTCTTTCTTACCCAATCACGGTAAACAAGCAAGATATGGAAGCTCGTGAGATGAAAGCACAAGCTTACAAAGCATGGGCTGCAGACCAAGTGAACATCAACTGGCGTAACTGGGCGCTCAACGCGGCGGCTGAACTAGAGAACAAACGTGACTTCTCTAACATGATCAGCTTCGCTTCTGTTGACGTTCTTACTGCACTACCAAGCAAGCAGATCTTCGACATGATGACTTCAACGCTTATCGCAGAAAACTCGTTAGACGTGAACATGATGCTAACGTACAACTTCTCTGATACGAACGAAGCATTCACTATCGAAATTCGCAACGGTATTGCTCAGTTACACGAAGAAGCAGTGAAAGGCGCAGACGTTCAAATCGACACCACTCGTGCAGTATTGAACCAAATCTTGATTGCAGGTCCAAACGCTCAACAAGTGATTGGTACCAACCTACAGTCTGGTGCATTCACGTTCTCGAATGGCGACATCAAAGGCTTCGGTCAATTCATGAGCTACTTCGATAAGGCAATGACTCCAGAAGAGATCATGCTCATCGTTCGCTAATAATCAAAGGCTGCTAAGGATGGCGAGTCGATAACTTAGGGACCCATTGTGGTCCCTTTATCGTTTATTTATTGGTACAGTTCGCAACCTTAACTCAACGATCTAGGTCTATTGTTGGAGTAAGGAAACTGCCCTGCTTCTTTTAAGGTTCACACATGCTAAAACGTTTTGTTCTTTTGCTTTCACTCAGTTCTTCTCTGGTATTAGCTTGCGGATTACACCAAGAAACCGGATTTAGTTTAGTGACAGAGCCCGGTTCACTGGAGGTATTTGGCAATGTCATCACAGCAAGGCAAGATGACGAGTTCGGAAACCTAGATAAACCGGATCATTTCAAACTGTTTTCGATAAAGTCAGCACTCGCAAAGGCGCATCCGAGTAAGATTGAATTCAACTTATTTGAAGCGATTAAAGGTCACTACAGCCAAATCAGCATTGAAAAAGGCGTGAACGTTTCAGGAAGAGACACTTTGCCGACAGAGAACGATTTATTGCTTATTACAGAGCTCGACGTGTTCGATGCATTGGCCAACGGAACGATCTCTTGGGATCAAGCTACACTGAATGGATTAGTGGTAATCAATGGCCCCCAAGATAAACGCGAGCAATTAGAAGCTTGGTTCAATGATATTTTTGCTGAGTGATCGACTCATTCTAACCTTACTTGCTCAATGGTATTCCCCTCAATATTGAGCACAAACGATAACGAGCCGATAGCAAGAAAATAGTGTGCTAACTGATTAAAAACACTTCAAAATCACAAACCACTCCCCTCTCAATTATATAAAGCCACCATTATTGGAATTAACATCACTTAATGTAAGCTCCACCTTGCAATTTTGTTCAAAATTCAACCTAAAAACAAATAGTTACAAAACACCCTCTGTAATTGGTGAAAAAGAAATCAATTACAATAGTATCCACAAAAAAAATGTGACTTCCTGCGAATCTCCAAAATAAATTTGTGGTTAAATACGGCACATCATGAATCAAAGATAAGAGAAAGCATGTCTACAAAAGCATTTGGTGACTTCTATTGCTATTTACACTGCCTCACTTTACTTTCAACAAAGGAGCAGGGGCTCACACCTAAAGAGTATCTTGATGATGTTCGAAAAGAGCCTTTTTATTACCGTGGAGACACCTCACAAGAGGCTCAACAAAAGTGGGCAGAGCGCATATTAGACTCCGTATATAAATACCATGGAGTCCAAGGTTCTGGTCCGGTCGGGCATTCGGAGTTATTAGTACGTAACGGGACTGCATCGAAAGCTCGTTATAAAGTAAAAGAAGGCGTTGATTTTGATGTAAACCCTGGATTAAGTGATTCAATCTCAATGTTAGGTAGTATTGGCAATCAATTGCGAGAACGGCTTTTGCCGTCAGCAGGAGCGAAACTCAACGACGCCCTAAGGCTTATTTCAAGAGCAAAAACAACGCTAAATAGCGCACCATTCAAAATTCAAGTAAGTTGCTACGACTTTGTAGCGCCACAGGTTGAACAATCCGTGCTTTATGACATAGAAAGTGCACTTGAAAATAGACAAGTACTCTCATTTGATTACAACAATCATCGCTGTGAGGTTGATCCATACGCTTCGTTTGTCTATCAAAAAGTATTTTATCTTGTAGCTCGAGAGCGTTACAAAAGAAGCTCTAACGGTAGCTCCATGTCTGGAGAAATGCGTACCTATACGATGCACAAGATAAACAACATTGAAATACGCTCAAATCAAAGTTTTTCAATGGGTAACAAGTCTGAATTTTGCCTCCACGCTTATCTATCGACGACAAAGGGTAAATGGGTTAACGGCGGTGAAACGTTCGAAGTATTACTTAAAATGATGAGAGATTCTGAAGGTAACAGCAAGTTTGTAAATGAATTTAAACTGAGTGAATGCCAGGAAATAGAAGAAACATCGAAAAGCCACTACATTGTCAGAGCAAGGGCTAGAGATAGCTTAGATTTTAAACATTGGCTCATTCACAACGCAGATTGTGTGGAAATTTTAGAGCCATTAAAACTACGTCAAGATGTAATACGAGACCTTAAACAAGCGATGAATGTCTATTCACATTAGATAGCATAGTCATCATCATAGACAGGATCTTAAGA
>NZ_JBFRPK010000037.1:0-19917 GCF_041471965.1 Vibrio sp. 10N.261.51.A3 | reverse complement strand
GTGTCGTCTACTCGACAGAGATGTGTTACCACACCATACTTTGGGACAAGAACGCCTTAGTCTTACGAATCCCCTCATAATCAGGCGTAAAAACAATGAGGTAGACGCGCATCGCCGTCTTTGATCTAATGAATATCGCTGAACACACATTTCGAACAAGTGAACTAACGATGCGCGATATTCAGATTTTACAACAAACCATACAAAACCAATGCCCCTCTATTCACAAAAAACGCGTTAGTTCTCTGATACTTGCTACAAGAAGTGTACTTGACGGCTCAGACTTAACGTTGACTAAACTAGGTCGGAAACTGGAAACTAATACCACGGTAAAACATGCGATCAAACGCGTTGATAGACTGCTTGGAAATCGCCAACTACATCGTGAAAAAGACCTTATTTATAAATGGCATGCCTACTTAATAACGGGCGCCAACCCTTGCCCTGTCATCCTTGTGGATTGGTCTGATGTTCGTGAACAACTTCGTTATATGACGTTAAGAGCATCTGTTGCACTTGATGGTCGAGCCATCACAATCTTTGAGCAAGTTTTTGAGGATGGCCAATACAATTCACCAAAAAGTCACCAAACATTCCTCGATAAATTGCAGAGTATTTTACCGAATAAAATCAGTCCGATCATCGTTTCTGATGCGGGTTTTAGAAATACTTGGTTTCGCCAAGTTCAGGAGAAAGGTTGGTTTTGGTTAGATCGTGTCCGAGGTGAAGTATCAATCAAACAACCCCAAAAACCTTGGGTCTCAAATAAAACCTTTTATCCAAACGCTGTCCATAAACCCAAATATCTTGGCCACTGCTTATTAGCAAAGAGATCACCGATATCTTGTGAAGCCTATGTTTATAAAGGATTAGAAAAAGGCAGAAAAGCCCAACGCCATAGCAGAACCAGTCAAAAACACTCCGCTACACATCTCTATCAACGCAGTGCAAAGGAGCCGTGGTTACTCGCGACCAATGTCCCTAGACATATCTTAAATGAAGTACAAATTACCAACCTGTACGCCAAGCGCATGCAAATAGAAGAAGCCTTCCGCGATCTAAAGAGTACCGCCTATGGAATCGCACTTCGTCACAACAGAACTCGTTGTACTAAGCGATTGGATATCCTGCTTCTTATTGCGTTGCTCGCTGAAATCTTGATGTGGTGGAATGGCCTCATTGCAGTACAAGCCAAATGGCATTTTGACTTCCAAGCCAACAGCATTAAACACCGCCGAGTTCTATCCATACCTCGTCTAGGGAGAGAGGTACGAAATCATCGGCGATATCAAATTAATGAATCCCAATATCAATGGGGAATGTTCGAATATCAAAGGCTCACACACAACGCAGGACTAGGTAAAATATGAGGGGATCCGTCAGCGCCTTAGTACTACGACTTTAAAACGTTTGTGCCCCAAAAAGTTCTAGCCTATGACTCAGAACTCATTTTTTGTCACTCACTTACCTATTTTTTCTAGTAATTCAATATGATAAGTCGGTCTATATCTGTCTAGCGTGTAGGTTGCATTCACTTCGACTTCGACAAATATCTTCTGCTCGAATGTCAGTAACAGTCATAAAATCCACAACGTATTCAGTCAGTTACAGCGGCTCGTATTCTATTGAGTTTTGCATCTCTAAGATCATTCGATTAACTTTGATTTTCTTTTGAATACGTTCAGGAAAAAGAGAGGAATACTCTGCCGTATCTAGCTGCTTGAAATCTAGAGCGATACTGTTAATGATTTTGATATACTTATCGCCGACTTCTTTAAGATCATTCAAACGGTTTGTTTCCTTACTAATCGCTCTCTGCAAGTCTTGTTGTTTACTCCAAAGTCTATCTAAATTAACACCACTCTCTAACTCAGCTTTCTTTCCCTCTAGACTCTCCGTTTCTTGTTTTAGCCGTTTGACACGGTTTTCTAACTCGGTTAACGCTTCATTTGATACACCTTTTCTATCAAGTGCAGCTTCAAGTTCACTCGTGATTTTATAATGTGCTCCATCCAATATTTGTTGCGCTGTTCTTTGAGCGCTTTCAACCATTGATAACTCTTGTTTTAGAGCATTATCGGTAATCATTTGAGCATTATTTCTAGTATCTTCTATTTCCGAAGCTAACTCAGCTAGAACATCATCTCTAACTTCTACTCTGACCTTTTCACGTTGTTGTTCTGCTTCAACTCTCGCATTGTCAATAATTCTTCCCGCCTCTAACTTGTTAAGATAGATGGCTTGCTTGAGTTGTTCTAATTCTTGATTTAAAGATGACTTCTCTTCTTCAAGCCGCAGTACCACAACTTGAAGGTCATTCGCTAGGGACTTTATCTGCTTATAGAGCTCTTTTTGCTCCCGCTCTTTTTCTTGCCACTTTCCAACCCTTTGTTTTATTCGGTCGACCCTTTCCTTAGCTTGTTCCTCACGCTCAGAAATGTTTTCAGTAATTCTTTGAACTTGTTTGCGATGCCTTGCTATCTTTCTCAACAACATACTTCTTTCTTTGCTGATACTCATCGCGGCTTGCTGCTCAATAAAATCCCAGAATGGATTTAGCGGATTTAATGCTGTTATCTGAACTTTTACATTTTCATAACTGTTCAGCAGCGAATCTGAGTCCAATCCAACTAGAAATAACTCCAGAGCACTCCTGCCCTGCTTTCGAAAGTCCACTATTTTATCTGGTGGGGTTTCATGAGTATTAGTGACTTCCACGTAATACTCTTCCCTACCGATCTGGCAAACGACATCTGGAATCCTTCCGTCTCGATAGACCTCTAGACGGACATTTTTCACACGTACCATTTCGCAATCACTAGAATCAAAAATGCCACTGGAATATGGATGAGGAATGAGCTTCTCTCGTTCGATGAACTCCTTTGCACTCAAATGCAACTGGGTTTCATACGAATAGCGACATTCTGCGTTACTTTGATGGCGTAAGTAGCTAGCTATGCCTTTATTACTATGTGCGGCAACCATGAAGTCTCCACAGCAAGGACAGACAACGTCATCCTGAGTGCCACTTTCTAGCTCAACAACAGGAACAACTCTACTCTCACTTAGCTTCCACCCAAAAATAGAACGACTTCTCATGCACACCTCAACACTGGAAAAATAGTGATGGTTAAAAATACAAAATATGGAATAAATCTCATATTAATTATCACAAGATTATCAAGTCAAAGACAATGTGTGCCTACTTCGTGTGATCTGCATCATCAATGCTAAACACCAAGTTAAGCGACCTTTCCTTACTTCACGTAATTTATGACATGTTAATGTCCTGATTTGCGATACTGATTTCTTTCTAAATGGGTGTTTAACTCAGCAGATCAACTTTATTCTCAATCTTTTGCACTGCCTCAATATGTATCGGGCTAAAAGTTTGACAAAAGATGGACTCAATGCTTAGATTAGATTGTATATTGTACAATAATCAAATAGCACATGGATTTAGCAGGTGACAAAATGGATGAGGTTCACTTTAGACAAGAGGAAATTGATGCCTTCGGTTTTACTCAGGATGAAATCGATAAGCATGCTGACAAGTCCTCCACGGTTAAGTACAGCGGTCTATTGAAGGACTTCCTTGTCGTAAAAGCTAATGTAACGAAATATCCAAAACTCAAAATATCAATTATAAATGGTGAACAAAAGGCCAGCATTCATGCACAGAACCAAAAAGATAAAGATGAACCAAAAAAGATAGATTTGCCGCTAATAGTAAAACCCAATGGAACTCTGGCCTTCCTTGAAAATACATATATACATTGGAGAGCTAACTCAGCTAGAAAACTCAAATACAGCACTCTTGAGAGAGAGGCGTTAGCGCTAATGGATTTCTGTCGGTACTGTTCTTTAAGTGAATGGTCTCACCCTGTAACCAATATAAAAGAACAAATGACCTACAGGAGTTTGACTGAAAATACAGAACAGGGAGCACCAAGTCTTTACGGAGACCATTTGTTTGATAGTTTGCAAGAGATTGACCCTGAGACAGGTATTGTCTTAAAAAAAGGATACGCACCTTCAACAGCAATGCTGTATGTAAGGGTTGCAGCCAAATTTTACTCTTGGCTTATTTCATGTAATTTCCTGACAATAAATAAAGACTACATGCCTTACAAAAAGGAATTGATAAACTTCACTAAAAGTTACGAATACACTAATGAGAGTATGTTATCTCACCTAGATAGCGCAAAAATCATTACGATAGAAACATCTGATTTAATACAGCGCTTTGCCAACTCCCCATTAACAAACTCTGTCGAACCACATAAAAGACTAAAACCAATGACTCCTGACGATAGAGAGATGTTTGAGTATTATTTAAAGCATGAAGCTAACAAAGCATTAAGCCTTATGGCTAAGCTGTCTTTAGAAACTGGTTTAAGGGGGCAAGAGTTAATTTCTTTTCCTGAAACATACATTTCTGACGAGTATCTAGATCTTGATTTCATTAAGGTGAATATAGGGTTACATAATGGATGTAAAACGAAATATGGTAAGCCCAGAACTATTGAAATACCATCATCTTTAATGGGCGAGCTTTTTGAGTACAAGCTATCAAACAAGCGCATGGAAGCACTTAAAAAAGTAGGAATTGAATTAGGTGAAGATGATAATCAAATCGGTGATAATGCTCATGGCCGCTTGTTTGTAACTAGAAAGGGGTTTCCTTACGCTAAAAGTACCTTTCAACGGTTTATGAGTGATTCAAGGTCAGATATAAATGATGCGATAAACAAAGGTCTATCAAAAATTGTTAAAGACAAGCTGAAAGAGATATCAAGAGAGGTAATAAATTTTCACGAGGAAAAGAGAAGGCTAACACATAAAGCTATACCACGATGGTATTACAGACCTCATGATTTACGCTCCACCTTTGCTACAAGGTGGTTACTTAGAGAAAGCAAGGAACGAAAATGTCCAATTGACCTGCTTATTGATGAATTAGCAGAGTTAATGGGTCACAAAAGTAATAAATCAACGGAAAAGTATATAAATTTCCTAAATGAAAAAATCAAACGCTTTAATCAAGCGAGGAAGAAAAATACTTTCCTCACATCCGTGATTTACTAAATTTAGGTGACCAAAATGGCAAGAAGAAGTATTTTAGCCAGAAACTCTAAAATTAAGCTAACTCAAAGGGAAGCTAGGGTTGAGAAGGATTTTAATGAATCATGGCTAGAATTCAAGCACCTAAAGCGAACTATTAATTTATCTGAGCTATTTTTTAAGTCAGGGAATAAATCTGGCATTCAAATACCTAAGAGAATTGAATACGTAAAAAACGTTGCAAGAGGCATCAATCTTGCGCTTATGGATAAAGGTTCAACATACACATTTACAAATTCTTACTACAGTTTTCGTAGGTATGTGTATTGGTGTGACAAAAATAAACTAGACCCATTTTCGAGAGACGGATATTTAGGGTATGTAGGTGATGATGGTAAACTAAAAAACTTGATTAAACAAAACGACGAGGCGTTACCATTTCTTTTTGATTATGATGATGGAGATAAGCTTGGAATTACTGAAAAATATGCTTTAAACAGCAATGGGCATATACGAAAATATCTAAAACTTTCAGGAGCATTTGATCCATTATGGGATTCAGCACGTGAACCTTTCTCAGAAAAAGATCAAAAACTAACAATATCTTATTCAAGTGATGTAACAAAAATCGCAGTTAAACGCCTGTCAAATGTATTTGATTCATTATTTAACGCGGTTAAAGAACATTACTTGAAATGTGGCAATACAATTCCAGATGACTTAACAGTCGAAGTAACTTCATTAGGTGAGGTTAACTTTAATGGTAATACCCGTCAGTGTGAATCACCAATTAATACTCTCATGCTTTCTGGCTATGCCTTATTCTGTTTTTACACTGCTCTCAATCAAAGTGTAATTCTAAAATCTGCACATCCTATTATCATCGACAAAAGAAACTATAAAGACAAAACTATTAAAATGATATCGTTAAGTTTATGGAAAACAAGATCTGGAAAGTTTGTAGCTAGTGAGTTAACTGATGAAGTTCATGATATTAATAAAAACGAATTTGATGTCGATGTGGAAAAAAAGACAGGGGTTAATCTTGTCGAAAAACTAGTTGAAATTGCTGAAATGTTTGGCACAACAGAAAAGGGAGCACCATTATTCTGGAATATGAGTAAAAATAGTGAGATCATTGAATTTGATATTGGGTGGATGAAGTTCCTATCAGAAAAGTTGAATATTAAACCAATTGACACTACTCCTTGCAACCATATATTTGCAGCAGCATTATCATTGGCGACTAAAAACGCATTCCTCGAAATTTTCAGCAAGAATAATGAGGAAGGTGAAAGAGTTGTCTCAAAAAAAACCATTAATTTAACTAAGGGAAAAGCTTACAAAGAAGTCTGTTCCTGCGCAATAGCCTTGATCTCAAGCTACAACGAACCTGAATCATTTTATGGAGCGAAGATTCCACTTACTTATACTAAAACTGAAGGAGGGTTTTCAATTGGATTCGAAAATGATATTGGTTCTGGGGAGTTTTATATTCCGGCTGAATATGAACAAACAATAAGAGACCTTGAGTCTTGGGCAATGTCTTTTAAGGAAAATAAATATCTTATTCCATTGAAAGAAGCTCAGCGAGGGCGTCAAGTTTATGTATGGAACAATCCGAAACTACCACCATCACTACATCAAACGATAAAATGGCTCGGAATAGGTCATGGTCATTATTACTTAGACCTAACCTCAAGGCGTTTTAGGTCCTTTACTGCTGAGATGCTTTATTCAGACGAGGATATGGGTGCTGAGGGTTCACTGATCTTGGATAATGATATTAATACTTTTGACGTTGCTTATTCAGGTGGTAACCCAGAATTTAATCAGTTAATATTCTCACAAGCTTTGGAGGTTGCCTCCTTGATATTTAAAGGTATAGAAAAGGAAAAGGCCAAAGAAAAACTACTTAAATATTTAAAGAAAGAAGTTTTAGCTTACGATAAACTAATCGCTGATAAGATGTACTTTAATCAAAACGGCTTTGCATGTAATGGTAAGCCAGATATTAATAAGGATATAGCTAAAGACTTACATCGTTCCGCCTCATTGCGAGCTGAAAATTTAGGTGTCGGACAAGCAAAATCAATTCCATGCTATCAGTTAGATCAATGCTGCTACTGTAATAGTGCAAAGATGGCCGATGATGAAAACCAAATCTATAAGATGATTTCGTTCGTCGAGATATTAAAAAATAAAGCAGATCAAAAGCCTGATGATGAAAGTGAGTTAATGAAATCAGCTCATTACTTAATGCTCATAATTCATGAGAACATACCTCATGAAACTATTAACAATGCTCAAAAAAGACTTTTATTTGAGGGATTGCACCCACTAGTAAGAAGTATGGATGTAGCTGAATTGATAATTTAGGTGGGATATGGACAGTGTTTTTGGAAGTGCCTGTAAAGTATCAGCATATAAATTCTCCAGATGGGATAAGTATGCAAATAAACATATTGAAGGATTAAAGAGCACCTTACTAGATGTAATAAAAAGTGGCGACTTAAAAAGTTTATATGACTTCCCAATATTAGTAGGAGATGACGGAAAGATACTTATATCTTTTAAAGATAACATTTGGGGATTCAGGAGATATTTGAAGAAATCAAATTTTGATAACCTTTATCTAGCAAATATGAAGTTTACTTCAGTTGATGATTTTGATGGTGAGTTCTATTCTATTATTACTACGTTACCAAGTAAAATGCGTGATGAGATTAAAGTTTTTATGCTCTACTCTCTATTTCTTGAAAGGAAAAAACCCACTAAAATAGAGCCTGTTTATAACTATACACAAGAGCTAAAGAATCTATTGATGGAGTTATCTGACTTTGGAATTAGGAGTTTTAGTGAATTAACTTCTCGAAAACTTAGAGAGGCGATAGATAATGGATTTGTTGATATAAATAAAAAGAAAATTGGAGTTATAAACCTGTTTTCAAAAATGGAAGATATACCATTCAGACCACAAGACGCAGGTTCATATATAAATAAAAATTTTCCAGAGGTCAACAAATCAGAAGTGGAACAGCACTGTGTTATACCTTTGTCAGTTTACAAAACTCTGATCGATGAAGCTGAAGAAGTGATTGACAATTATTATAATCATCGTATTGAAATACAGAATAAAATAAGGCACATACAAACACTTCAATTCGAAGAAACCCAAAGGTATATTCATGAAATGCGAATCGGAGTACGCATTCCATCAGCCAACTATGATCAAAAAACATATAAATCATTAATGAACCATTTCAAAATGAATGGTATTGATTTTGTTGATAACTACAAAGACGGTGAAAGTTGGGTGGGTATATATAACGCATTCAATCCTAATATCAAGTCATTTGATATAATGCCACATGCATATAAACCTAGCACGATTTCGTATGACTTAAACTTGTCATTTCATCGTTTTTCGGGGCTAAAAGAGTTCAAAAAGTTTCTTTATCAGGTTGATGCTGCATGTCGATTTATGGTTCAAGCTATGTCGGGAATGCGTACTGATGAGCTATATAGGATGCACTCAGAGTATGGCTTGCAGTCTACAACAGTTCAAGGTCAGTTGATATATTTGCTGACAACTCGCCAATCAAAAATAGTTAAAGGTAAAAACTCCATTAATGATGTTTATGTCACAAGTAAATTTGGAGCCAAAGCATATCAATTGATGAATGCTATTCACCAACCATTAAGAGAATTCTTTACTGAAGATAAACACCGCTTCTTTGGTTCACATCAAAAATGGTCGCATAACATTCCCCAGACTAAATCTGCTAACAAAGTGGCGAGATGGGCAAGAGGCGTTATTACTGAAAAACATGGTGGTCTAACATCTGAGGATCTAAAGCAACTCAATATCTCAGACCCTTCAAGAAGAGTCAATACTGAACTCGGCGCAGTCTATCATTTTAATGTCCACCAATTACGGCGCTCTTTAGCATATTACCTTATTGGGTATGAACTGCTTAGTTATCCTCAATTGAAACAACAACTGTCCCACTTTTCTTTAGCTATGACCAAATGGTATGCACGGAATGCTAAGAGTTACGCAAGATTTTATCGGGAGACGGAAGAGGAGCGCTTGGAGCAGCAAGCAAACTTAATGGTCAGAATTTACAATAAGATCGCAAACAAAGAAAGAGTTGGCGGTGGTAAAGCTAAACTTGTCAGTGACAATCTCGCTCAAAGAGGCGTAAATCATTTTGTAGAAGGGACTGGAGATAGGCTTTTATCCAAGGCTTATTGGAAAAGAACTTTGCGAAAGAAGACTCAACATGTCCACGCAATTGCACCAGCCATGTATTGCACTAATAATAAATGCTCAATGCGTATTGCTATTGATTTGAGTGATTGCTTAGATTGTGAGTTTGATTTTATTGAGTTTGCTCAATATGCAGAACAGATTCGCATAGTAGCTCAACGTGATTTACTTATTGCAGAGGAACTGGGTGAGTTATCACCATCGTACGCCGCAAAAGCCGTTGTGCAAATAAAAAGTGCTGAAAAGCTCATGAAAGAATTAAATGTTGATTATACGGAGTATCAACCTACTGATGCTGTTAAGAACATCCTGATTAATATAAAGAGTATTATCTAATGAAAGTTTATATTTCGCCTCGAAGACAGGCCAAGATTAAGGTTTTTCTAAAAGCAATAGATAGCATTTTATCTGGAAATCCAAAACAGAAATCGAAAATGGACACCCTTTCACTTAACAACAAAAATGTTGAAATTGAATCAGGACAGTTTTTAAAGCATTTCCCTGAAGTGAAGTCCTTTATAAAGGCAAAAAAAGCCGATTCTACAGTGGCTTGGGCGGATAATGGAGTGTTCATGTCACCTGAAAATGGCCGCGTTATTACAAAGTCAGAGTTAGAAAATACTGATAAGGTATTGGAGAATGAACGTCTTGAGGAAGAAAGAGATAATGCACGTATGGCAGCCACTATGTACAAGCAACAGGCTGATACCTTATCTAAGACCTTAGAGACGAGGTTAGGAGAACATCATGAAATGTTTTTTGTATTGCTGGACAATATTCCTGATGCTAAGAAAGAGCGGATAATCAAGAAATTCGAAGACAATGTCAGGCCGATTGATGCCGGATTAAAAGAAATTTAGAGACACAATGTTGGACGTTTTCAACGATGTTAAACGTCCAAATTTCGTACATTTCTCGTTAAAATTGGACGTTTTAGTTTTGACCTATGAACGCTAAGATTTGAAAGTTATAGAACATATAACTAACTGATTAATAGTATATAGAAACCCAAAAGTCCAATAATTTGTCAATATAGGTTACCCATTGTAATCACCCGTTTCTGTATCATTACTGACGAAGCTCGTCACATTAAGATGGCTATCGTTGATAAGCACACAACACCGCTTATCTCAGTAAACGATCCCGAGTTGATGCTTGCTAAACCTGCATCATTAACTGCTGCAACAGGCATGGACGCGTTAACGCACGCTATCGAAGCTTACGTTTCTATCGCAGCAACGCCAATTACAGACGCTGTAGCAATTAAAGCAATCGAGCTTGTGCAAGCACACCTAAGAACAGCGGTAGCGCACGGCGAAGACATTGAAGCTCGTGAACAAATGGCTTACGCACAGTTCATGGCGGGTATGGCTTTCAACAACGCTTCACTAGGTTACGTTCACGCAATGGCGCATCAGCTAGGCGGCTTCTACGATCATCCACACGGTGTGTGTAATGCTATCTTGCTACCACACGTTCAACGCTACAACGCGCAAGTTTGTCCTGAGCGTCTACGTGATGTTGCAAAAGCAATGGGCGTTAACGTTGAAGGTATGTCACCAGAGCAAGGTGCAGAAGCTGCGATCGAAGCAATTGTTCAACTAGCAAATGACGTGAACATCCCAACAGGTATCGCGCAACTTGGTGCGAAGCTAGAAGATATCCCTACTCTGTCTGACAACGCACTGAAAGACGCATGTGGTTTTACTAATCCTAAACAAGCGACCCACGAAGAAATCTCTGCGATTTTCGAAGCGGCAATGTAATCTAGATACAAATCACTTCTTATAGCTAAAACAAACGGACTCACCTTGTGAGTCCGTTTTCTTTTTTCTGTCCGATGCCTTTCAAATCTTTTCCTTCTCCACTAGCCGCTAATCACTCATCACTCATCACGAAAAAGTCGCATTGTTGCAATCGCTTAGTTATAGTTAAACTATTGATATATAGAATGACAAACAGGTTCCATTGAGTCGTAAGATAGCTAGCACCTCATTATTAGCATCACTTCTTGCTTACTCCGCTCAAGCAGAGGAGCAAAATGAGTGCCACAATCAGCCGTTAGAAGACGCCCCTGTCGAAAAAGCTTACCATTTCCTGAACAGTAAATTTTGCCAACCCGCTCTGTGGTTTGAAAGTTTTTTTGTTGATGACCGCATTACCGAAGATGCCAGAGCTGGCACGTCCGTCCGTTGGTATAACGATTTTATTTACTCGGAAGGTGGCGAGGTCGACTACTCAACAAAACTCAAGGCGCGTCTGCATCTTCCTTTTGTCAGTAAACGCCTAAAATTGATCTACGAGTCTGTCAGCGATGAAGAATTCTTGGATTTTTTTCCGAATGATTCCGATGAATTGGAAAGTGCATTAGGCCTGCGTTATGACGCTTATGCCAAGGGTTACAGTAGCTTCAATATTAAGGCAACATTGCGACCGCGTATCGAAGCTCGCTACCGTTTTACCTACCCTCTGACCACCGATGTGGTATTCAGGCTTACCCAGCGGGTATATCAGGAAAAACAGGAGACTGGTGAGATCACTGACATCGACTTTGATCTTTCTTTGAGTGATGACTTCTTGGCTCGATGGTCAAGCTTTGCGGGGTATAACGACGACCTTAAAGGTTGGAATTATGGTACGGGATTAACCTTGTATCACTACCTTGCTCAAGACCAAGCTCTTCAATACAGTGCCACGATTAATGCAACGGATGAGCCTCATAATCATTACGAATACGCTCAGGTTTCGGTTACCTACCGACAAAACGTATGGAAAGAGTGGCTGTTCTACGAACTCATCCCTCGTTATCAATGGGAACGAGAACCCCATGAGAAACATACCGAAGAAGCCAACATCACCCTGCGGCTTGAAGTCCTGTTCAATAATGTCTAGCTCAACAACGCCTAGTTAGTGTTTGGGATATGAGCGTCGAGAGATAAGAACAGAGGCACAAAAAAAGCACATCATACGATGTGCTTTTCAGTTCAATCAGGCTAAAAGTGTAATCTTAACCCTTGTAATTTCTTACTCGCGCCGCTTCTGCTTCACGTTTATCGACAACCGTCTTACCGATAGGCGCCAGTGAGATAACCGCTAATTTAAGGTGTTGAATCGCGAACGGAATACCAATGATGGTAATGAAACACGCCACAGCTGACATGATGTGACCAATCGCAAGCCAGATCCCCGCAAATAAGAACCAAATAACGTTACCAATCACACCTAGCGGGCTCGTGCCGATGTCCATTTCATTGGTTAGCTCGTCACGCGAAATCGCTTCCTGACCAAATGGGAAGAATGAGAAGTTACCCATAACGAAACACGCTCTACCCCATGGAATACCAACGATGGTTAGGAATGCGAGCAGTCCGAAGAACCACCAAGCTAGTCCCATAAATACGCCACCGAACAGAAACCAAATGATGTTTCCTATTGTTTTCATTCTGTATTCTCCAAATCTTTAAATGCTGTTTATTTGATATGCCGAGTAAGGCAATGCTTGTTCTAATAGGTTCATTATTGTTGAACCTTTATGAACCGTTTATGAATCACTTACATTTTATGTGATTGATTCACGCCACGATTCTCTAAATCCACTTAGGGCTAAACCCATTTATTTGATACCATGCACTTAGATTTTTAGTACCAAAAAGCTAAACAGACTCAACAACGAATTTAAGGCCGAATTTATGAATAACACTGAGCAACCTAAAAAGAAAATCAAAAACTGGGTGCCAATCGTCTTCTTCGGACTTCTCAGCACGGTTCCAGTGTTCATGTTCTTAGTTGATGTGTACATCAACCAGTATATGTAACAGAGCCTGTCATCCTAGCTGCATAAATGGATACCGGACCGATTTCTTGTATCCATTTCCATTAGCTCCGCTCTTCTGCAGTCCGTTCTTCTGTAATCAACTCAACTCTTCCGCAATCAAATTAACCCTTAGTTAATCAAATCAGCTCTTCGTTAATAAAATCAAGAATGTCGATCAGCTCATGATCAGGCAGATTCAGTAAGTTATCCCCTACATACCATTCAATCTTACATTGGTTTGGCAGTTCGCTGATCGCTGGGTTTCCTATCCAAACCTTGTGTTTCTTCGCTATGTTATCCCTCACAATAATGCCGTCTTCGTAGCTCACAGGTAAATAGAGGTGAAGCATGTTGACCTGCGGTTGCTGCGGGTTAACCGTAAACTGAGGGTAATCTTGTAGGATTTGATAAACCTGTTTGGTGCGTTCGTATAAAGCAGGCATCAGTTCTAATCGCTCATCAAACTGCATTGCTGCTGAAACCACATAAGGCGTTCGGTGATAAACATTACCACCTTGGCGCTTCATCCACGCCGATGCTTTCGCGACAAAGGCTTTATCACCCAGTAATAACGAACCACCCAGCCCATTGAGACCTTTGTACAGCGAAACATAAGCACTATCGAAGCCCTGAGCAATCTCGCTGTATGGCTTTTTATAATACGCGCCACATTCCCACAAACGTGCACCGTCCATATGAAGGTGAATCGATTGTTCTTTGCAGTATTGCTTGATCGCTTCAAGCTCATCCCATTCTGGCAATTGGCCGCCAATTTCACGCATCGGTAATTCATACAGAGCGGCTGCAATCTCATCAGGCCATGCCTTTAAGTCATCAACATTCCAAGTGCGAAATACATTGCCGACCGGAAGCACGTTGAAACGATTTTGGAGCTGATACCCTTGGCGTTCATGGCGAATGATATGACTCGACTCATGCATCGCTACTACCGGGTTTCTTTTCTCTTGGCACGCAATTTCTAATGCTGTGGGTTGATTCATGGTGCCGGTAATAACAAATACGGCGGCTTCATAACCAAGCAGCTCTGCGACCTTGTTTTCAAAGCTCTCGATAAACTCGCCATCACCGTAGCTATCATGGCTCACATTGTGTGTTTCACACCATTCAGCCATCTGAGCGAATGTTTGTGCTGGTGTCGGTTCTAGATGACCAGAAAGCAACAAATCACATTGTTGACGCAAGTCCATGCTCATAGTTTTTTCCTTTATTCATTATCGTTCTATGTAGGGTTATTGGATTATTTACGTTACCCACCAACGGTGACATAAAATGCCCACATTCGCTTTTACTATTCGTGAATAATTAGTTTTACTCAGTCATCGGCTACTTGTGCCTGAAAGACACAAAATGACTGGTGTCTTATATAATTAAACGCAGAAAGCACACGTATCTAAACAAAGAAGTATGGGCTAATTCGTTGTTGTTCAACCATTCTTCTATTATTGTATAACTATAATTCCAATAAATATTATTCGTTAATGGACAAAGAGGGCTATATGTCGAAAAATCGAGTCTTGGTGCTATTCGCCCACCCTTCTCAACATCGTTCTGAAGCAAACAAACCCTTATTTGAACAAGCCAAACGCGTTGACGGTGTTACCTGTGTCGATCTCTATGCCGAGTATCCGACATTTAAAATCAACATCGACCGTGAACAGAAACGCCTGTTAGACCATGACATCATCATTTTTCAGTTTCCTTTGTATTGGTACTCAACACCGGCAATTCTTAAAGAGTGGCAAGACCTTGTTCTTGAATACGGCTTCGCCTACGGCGCCGATGGCAATGAACTACAGGGTAAGAACTTATTATGTAGCATTACTGCAGGTGGTAAAAAAGATGCCTACCAAAGTGATGGTTACAACCATTTCACTATTCGAGAGCTGCTTCACCCAATCGAACAAACTGCTTCTCTGTGTGGGATGAACTATCTCGCGCCCTTTGCGTTATTTGGCTCGCGTACCGCGTTGGAAGAAAACCGCATTCAAGAGCATGTCGATAGCTATAAAGTGCTGTTAGAGGCGTTGGTTGCCGGCAAGATCAATATTAAGAAAGCCAGCAAAGCAGAAAAACTCAACCACTACGTAGAAGAACTAATGGCAGAGGTTAAATAATGACGGGATATTTTCTACAAGCGTTTATCTACTTAGTCGCAGCAGTTATTGCCGTGCCTATTGCCAAAAGACTTGGTCTTGGTTCTGTATTAGGTTACCTCATTGCTGGTGTTGTGATTGGCCCAATCATCGGCTTAGTGGGTGAAGAGACCACAACCATCCAACACTTTGCCGAGTTCGGCGTGGTTATGATGCTGTTCTTGGTCGGCCTTGAACTTGAGCCTAAGATGCTTTGGGCAATGAGAAACCGACTTATGGGGCTGGGTGGCCTGCAAGTTGGTGGCACTACCGCGATTGTAATGGGTATCGCCCTTTTCTTCGGACAACCTTGGACCATTGCGCTGACTATCGGTTTGATCTTCGCACTGTCATCTACCGCGATTGTACTCCAAACCTTTAACGAAAAAGGGCTATCCAAAACAGAAGGCGGCAAGAACGCTTTTTCAGTCCTACTGTTCCAAGATATTGCCGTCATCCCTATGTTGGCGTTCATTCCTCTATTAGCGTTGCCAGAATTAATTGAAGCTGCACAAAGCGCGGTCGCTTCGGCCTCTGATCATCATGAAGAGTTAAGTCTTGTTGCTGGCCTACCCGGTTGGGCTTATGGCCTTGTGATCACAGCATCTATTGCGATTGTTGTGGTCGGCGGACACTTCTTGAGTCGTCCACTGTTCCGCTTCGTGGCAAGCTCAGGCCTGCGTGAAATCTTTACTGCAACCGCACTGATGTTGGTGATTGGTATTGCTGCACTGATGAGCCTAGTCGGCCTATCACCGGCTTTGGGTACCTTCCTTGCGGGTGTGGTTTTAGCGAACAGTGAATTCCGCCACGAGCTTGAGTCTAATATTGACCCGTTTAAAGGGCTGCTACTTGGCTTGTTCTTCATTACCGTTGGTGCTGGCATCAACTTTGATGTTCTATTCAACGACTTTGGTTTGATCATTGGCCTCACTCTTGGCGTTATGCTTCTTAAAGCCTTGGTGCTATTTACGTTGGCATTGATCTTCAAAATCAAAAACAGTGACCGTTGGCTGTTTACACTGAGCTTGGCGCAAGCCGGTGAGTTTGGTTTTGTACTACTAAGCTTCTCAGCTCAAAACCACGTATTACCTGCTGACATCGTTCAAACATTGTCGCTGGTTGTGGCACTTTCAATGTTCCTAACACCAGGGCTGTTCATTCTATTTGATAAAGTGATTCTTCCTCGTTACGAACAAAAATCTAACGACCGCGAAGAAGATACCATCGAAGAGAAAGGTACCGTTATCATTGCGGGCATTGGTCGATTCGGTCAAATCGTTAACCGCTTGCTGGTGTCGAACGATGTCAATACGGTGGTTCTGGATCACCAAGCGAACCAAGTAGACTTGCTGCGCTCTATCAATATCAAATCTTACTTTGGTGATGCGACTCGTCACGACTTATTGCATACCGCCGGAATCGAAGAAGCCGCGATGCTAGTAGTGGCAATCGACAACCAAGACTCAAGCGTTGAATTAGTGAAATACGTTAAACACACCTACCCTAAAGTGAAAATCTTAGCCCGCGCATTCGACCGAGGTCATAGTTATCGCCTAAGAGAAGCGGGGGCAGACTTTGTTGAATCAGAGACCTACCATTCTGCTCTTGAAATGGGCGCTGAAGCCTTGCGTTCTTTGGGTCATCACCCATTCTTCGTCGAGCAGCAAAAATCGACTTATCAACGCGTTGAGAGCCGTAAGTCTGAAAAGCTTTACCAAGCTTGGTCTGAAGCGGAAGAGAACCCACGCTACGACAACAACTACCGACAAATCTTCATTCACCTTGAAGAAGCAATGAAAGAAGATATGAAAAAAGACCGTTCAGACAAACACTCTCGTTCTGAACGTGGTTGGACACCGCCACCGAAAGGCTATGCAGATGGCTTTGAGGAAGAAGAGTCCTAAGCAGAACTCTAAATAACGGCGCTAGATAACCATACTAGGCAACCATCAAAAGCGGCTATTTAGGCCGCTTTTTCTTTCATTGAACCCCTACAAAACGTCAAATGAGCATGAGTAGCGGGTGCTAGAACTCGTAATCCGAAAGATTTATGTGATCTAGCTAAAATTTTTAATTTCTGACCACATGGCAAAAGTGAATTCACTTTTTACATTATTGAAACATTCCAACCTCGCATAAACCACACCATAAACATGGCTATATATGCACTCATTTAAGTCGTTCAATCATCGCCCCAATTCATAGCGACCACCCTCTAAGGCTTGAATTACATTGCATATATCGAAATACGCCGCAAAAGCCCTAACAGATTCATTCACCAATCAAATAATTAACGCACGACATTCACAAATTCAAACCATCAAAATTAACACAAACATTTCAAAGTATGTCTAGCGTTACAATTTGTAACGAATGGCGGTTGTCGGTATAGTCCTGCAATTCAAAAAGTGAGACCTCTGCGCTCACCTTAAAGGAGATATAATAATGATTACTAATGATGCTGTAATAATGGGCATGTTAGCTGTTATTCTTGGCGGTGTTTTTATCACGGAAAGTAGCCAAAATAGCGCACTGAAAAAATTCTACTCGTTCGTTCCGGGTCTATTGCTCTGTTACTTTGTTCCTTCTCTATTGAACAGTTTAGGCATCATCGACGCATCAAACTCTAAGCTGTACTTCGTTGCGAGTCGTTACCTATTACCAAGTGCACTAGTTCTTCTGATCATCTCAGCAGACCTACGCAAAATCTTCGGCCTTGGTTCAAAAGCCGTCATCATGTTCCTAACCGGTACTGTCGGTATTATCATTGGCGGCCCATTGGCTATCTTGATCATCGACCAAATAAATCCTGGCCTTGTATCGGGTGATGTATGGCGTGGTCTAACAACGGTGGCAGGTTCTTGGATTGGCGGTGGTGCAAACCAAGCTGCAATGAAAGAAGTATTTGAAGTTGACGATCAGTTGTTCTCTGCGATGATTACTGTGGACGTAATCTGTGCCAATATTTGGATGGCAATATTGCTTATCATGGCAGGTCGTCAGAAGAAGATTGATGCATGGTTAAAAGCCGATACTTCATCTATCGAAGACCTAAAAGAAACCGTATCTAAGTACCAAGAAGAAAACGCGCGTCCGACGACGACAACGGATCTAATGAAGATCACTGCGATTGCGTTTGGCCTTACGGGCTTAGCACACTTCTTTAGCGACATTATCGCACCATGGATCTCAACTAATGCTCCTGAACTGGCGCAATACAGCCTGACTTCTGGATTCTTCTGGTTAATCGTAATGGTGACTACGTTTGCACTCATTGCTTCATGCTTCAAATCAACACGCAGCCTTGAGCACAGTGGCGCATCTAAAGTGGGCTCTGCATTCATCTACATCCTAGTTGCCACTATTGGTATGCAGATGGATATCACAGCTATCTTGGATAACCCAGGCTACTTCTTCATTGGTATTACATGGTTAACTATCCATGCCCTTCTAATGATTGTGATGGCGAAGCTAATTCGTGCACCATTGTTCTTCATGGCTGTAGGTAGCCAAGCTAACGTAGGCGGCGCTGCATCGGCACCTATCGTCGCGGCTGCATTCCACCCAGCATTGGCACCAGTAGGTATCCTAATGGCGGTATTGGGTTATGCTCTCGGTACATACGGCGCTTACATCTGTGGTCTCATCATGCAAGTTGCTGCTGGTTAATAGAATCGCTTAATCCAATAACACCAAAGGCTGAACGATGATCGTTCAGCCTTTTTCGTTTCTAAAACTGTATTTCAAATAACGGCTTAATCGAACAAAGATGTCAGTTTATTTTCCACCACAGGGCTGATATTAAAGCTCAACATAAAATCTGGACGCGTTTTTTCGTCTTTCTCAAGGTAATAGTTCGCTTCAATGCCAAACTTCCAAGGGCGTCCATTCAGAACCGTTGTTTTACTAACACTGATGTTTAACGGAATTTCCGCCAGATCCTTATTCCAGTCGTACGAGAATGTTGGTGCAGAGCCCACCGTCCAACCACCTCCTAATATCTCTACCCAAAACACTTGTGTCGATGTCTTGTTGATTCGAGTATCAGAATGGTCGGCTCCGTCTCCAGAAACACCATACAAGTGATTTGGGAACATACCGACAACTCGCTCGCTACTCGCTTTCCCGACCATAAACTCTGGTCCGACAGCAAATTGATCCGCTGTTAAGTCACTGCTGCCCGTTGGCAACGAAGCAAAGATACCGAACGCGACAATAGTACCGCCCTCCATTTTAGGCGCATAAGCTAAATCAAATGAGATGTCTGTAAAGCCTGACTGCTCCGTGTGTTGCGAGCTTGCTGGTGCGTCCACATGGAAATCGTTCTGTACATAAGAGATGGCCGGGCGGAAGATCACTTTGTCGCCGTTATCCATGGGAAACGGCAGTGTCGGCTGTAATACTGTAGCGAAACTGTCCCCTCCACCATCGTAACCACCTGAATACTGGAGCTTTAAATTAAGGCTAGCGTAAGCTGTGTTTGGGTTTGCAAGTTCCTTTGCTGCCTGTTCTGCTGCTTGATCCAGGGCAAGATCATGAAAAACCCATATGGAATAAGGGGTAGCGTGAAGTGATGTTTCCACTAATTTGTACACTGAAGTCACAACAAA
>NZ_JBFRPK010000036.1:0-315 GCF_041471965.1 Vibrio sp. 10N.261.51.A3 | reverse complement strand
ACTTCGAAAACTTGGATACCCGTGACCGTGGCAGACACCACCGATACGGCGGTGACGTTAACCTTGAATGACGTGAGCGTGAATGAAGGCACAGGCCAGGCGAGCATTACCGCGACGCTAGACCACACGCCAGAGACCGAGCTTGTAGTGACGCTGTCCAATGGCGCGACGATCACGTTCGGCACCGATTACGTGGCGGGCGCGGAAGTGACTTCAACAGCGTTCGACATCAACAACGGCGAAGACCTGTATGTAGACGGCTCATCGTTCGACCTGTCGGTGCAAAGCACCGAAGGCGGCAACTTCGAAAACTTG
>NZ_JBFRPK010000035.1:0-55564 GCF_041471965.1 Vibrio sp. 10N.261.51.A3 | reverse complement strand
TACCTTGAAAAACACCGGTATGGTTGTTTTTATTTCAGCGTATGGTTTCGTAAAATCAACGTATGGTTTTTTTTACATTTTCCGAATAATCGTCAGATTACTCTTTACCGAATACGTTGTTCTCTTGCTCTTGTACACGGATGAAAGTCGTACGCTTAGTTAGCTCTTTAAGCTTTGCTGCACCTACGTATGTACAAGTTGAACGTACACCACCAAGGATGTCAGAAATTGTGTTGTGAACAGAGCCACGGAACGGAAGTAAAACAGTTTTACCTTCAGCAGCACGGTACTTAGCAACACCACCTGAGTGCTTGTCCATAGCCGACTGTGACGACATTCCATAGAACTTAATAAAAACAGGCAATGCCATAACAAAATCAGTAACTTATACAAAAATACATGTATATAAAAACAGTGGTTAGTAGCGATTTATACCCATAAATAACGCTGCTTTACAATGAGTGCCGCCATTTTTGCCGCCACTTTATTTTCGGGAGAGCTCAAAGTTTTTATACAAGTCAGTTTTAAAGTATGAAACCTAACACATTTAGTTTACCCCTTTGTCCTTTCTATCACTCATCATGCTAACATTTTAAAAACTAATGGATGCATATCTATATGCCCAAATAAAATAAGGAAGACAATGTTAGTAGCAATAGAAAAATCATTTGAGGTGCAGAAAGTACAAGACAGTTTTCTAAAGCGAATCAAAGAAGAATTACATCAAACGGGTCATTTTACTATAGGCTACCCTAGTGGCAACCAACAGTTAGATCTGCACTTCAATAATAGTTTATGGTTCGCTCATCGACTTATAGAAGAAAAAGGCAAAATCACACGCCACTGGAACATCTTTGGTCATTCGGCAGACCTATCTCCTAAAAAATCAAACAGCATCATCGCCCAGTTAAACTTCCCGCTTGAGGGAAGAACTAAACAGGTTCAAGGCGTTGTCGCAAAAGATAACAACGGTCAGGTTTTCTTACTTCATCGCGGAAAACCAGGCGGTGGAGGTAGAGGCCTTACAAGAGACGCTTTTCTAGCTTGGACATCACGTGAATTATTAGAAGTAAGATTCGACGACGGTCACATTGATGAAGCCCTGTTAATCTGCAAACTCGATTCACCTTCACTTGCCAATGATCTGCTTAGCTTCATAGACGAGTTCGATTCACTTAAGAGATTCCTCAAAAGTGGACAAGAAGACCCTTCAAATTTCTTAACTCTAGCCCAACTGAGAAAGCGAGCGCGCTCAAAAGCAAAGAACACAAAAACAAATAAAACTACTACACAAACAGTAGAAGTAAGGGACCGATGCGAATTCGTTAAGCAAATAGCATTAGAACATGCTAGCGGAATTTGTCAGCTATGTGATCACCCTGGCCCTTTCAAAAAACCTGATGGGAACCCGTTTTTAGAGGTACACCATATTAAATGGCTATCTAAAAACGGTCCAGATACTGAAGAGAATGTCATTGGACTTTGCCCTAACTGTCATAAGAAAATGCATATCCTTGACGAACACTCAGATGTTGAAAAGTTAGCTAAAATAGCTAAAATTTTTTCAACTAACAGCTAAAATAAACGTCGAGCCTGCGCTCGGCGTTTTTCTTTAATAAGGGCGATGTACTCGGTATAGTATATTCTCTTGTTTTGAGCCCATTACCACTGGTTTTATTCACATCACTTTGTATTCCCCTGCAGAGCTGCCACCTGTCACTTCCACTTTAGCGTTCTGCTTAATCTCATCAACTACAGCATTCGCGATAGCTTCGGCCATCATGCCCGCCATTGCGAATTCGCCATCGAGCACAAAGCCCTGGGCTTTCAGTTCTGTTTCTATCTTTTGCTTTAATGATGCTTTGCTTATTGCCATTGTTACTTACCTACATACACGGTTTTGGAAACGTCCACATGAGGCTTACCCATAAACGGGCAGATGCTCGCGCCAGTGCACACCCCTTTTCCGCCATTGAACTTGATGGTGTCGGCGTCTTCGGTGATGTTTTTAGCTTTGATGGTTCTAGCGCCTTTGACGGTTTCGGTGTGATTACCATCAATTTCAGCGATTCGATTTTCTAGCACTTTGATTTGTTGAGTAAGGCATTCAAGCTTGTCGGCTTGGTCTGTCTTACGTTCGAAGTTGCCTTTCTGGTCGACTAACTGATAAACACCTTTGCGCTGTTGGTATCGGCTTTCCCCTTCTTTAATACCTGGTAACTTGAACCCCAGTGGTAGCACGCAACGAATAAAGGGCTTGTCTGGTTGACCGAACATGAAACCGAGTTCAACAATACTGCCGATAGCCGGTGGCTCTAAACGGCCAGCATGGTCGCCTAGACCAGGAACGGGAAGCGGCACCGCCTGCAGTGGTGATTTATCTTCATACTCCATGCCTTTTTCATCTAGCAGCTGAACATCTACCGCGTAGTGAGGATAGAAGCGATCAGATAAATCCCCCTCTTTAGGTAGCTCTGGGAGCGCTACGACCTTTCCCCAACGGGGTAAGTGCCATCGCCCTGTGAATTCAGGGAACAACCTAAAGATGATGCGCTTGATGGTATTCACATCCATGTTAGCTTTGCCTCCGTTCCTTCGAGCTCTACACCGACTAAGCGAAGTCCATTCACGACAGCACCTGGCTTCAACTTTGGAATAGCCGGTATCTTTACCGACTTGTTGGCCGTGTGGTTCGTCATAAGTGCACTTGGTATGGTTACGGGTTTATCTGCCCAGAATGAATCATTCCAACTGCCTACGTAAATTTGCCCATTCCCTTGTTGCTGCCAGAACAATCCATCAATGCTGAACGCTTGGGCTAATTCGTCTATGACTCGATAGCCGTTGCCATCGCTATAAAAACAAGGAATAGCAGTTTTACTGTAGGCTTTCTCTGGCACCACAAATTGAAGGCCCGTTTTATTGGTCACTTCGCTAAGCAACTGCATCAGTGTTGGGTGACGCATGATGATGTTAAGTGGCTTGTAAAGTATCGCCGCTAATTCGCGGCAGAATACTTTCGACCAACCTTTTTCGGTTGGTTGAACTCGTTCGATGTAACCAAGAAAGACTCGCGTAATATCATCGCCCCAGCCTAAATCCACAGCTATGATAGTATCTGGCTCAGGACTGCCTTCAACGGATAGTTCACAGCGACCTGGTGTGTTTTCACTAAAGACTATGCGATGGCTTTTCACCTTGGCTTTGTCTTTACCAAGGTAAGCGCGGCAAAGAAACTTGTTGTTTGTTGTCATACGTCACCGCCTTTTTACGGTTAGGCCAAAGCATTATCAACCGCTTTGAGCACCTTCATAACACCCGTTAGTTCCACTTCTGTACCTGGCGGCACATTGTCACTTTGTCCGGCTTCTACCGGAGTATTCACACCTTGCACTTTTTGCTGGGCGGCGGGTTTGTCCGGTTGGCGTTGTTCGACTCTCTCTGGTACCGAAAGATGCTCGACCAATTCAAATGAAACGCTCCATTGCCTGTGAGAGTCTTGTTCATCGGCACGGACTGCACCTTGGAATTTCACCTGGCGAATTTTCAAGGCTTCTGCTGTTTTGTTACTAATACGGTAGATATGGCGAGAGCCATTTTCTAACGCTTCGGCCAAGCTAAACAAATTGGTGAGAAGTTGGTCCTTACTGAACGGGATCACACCTTTTATGGTTAGAATTTTCCCCTTAGTACCTGTTTCGGCTTGGTCGGTAGCCGAAGTTTGGCCGGACATATCTTGTCCGGCTAACTGTTGGCGAACGCTTATTCGTAAGTTCTTTAATGGGAGTTGGGAGCCATCGAGTGTTAACATTAGGATTGCCCAACTAGTTCAGGTAGAGGAATTCGCTCTTTTATCTCAGCTACTTTATCTAGCCACTTTTGCTTATATTGTTCTGCGTCTGGGTTGCCCGTCTCTAGCTCATATTGCCATTCTGCTCTTAAAGGGTCTGACTCATTAGAATATACTTTTTGACGTTCTTTAACTGCCTGATTGTATTTGGTTTCATGCAAGCACTTTGTAATAATCGATTCACTTACACCATTTTTTCGCGCTGTCTCTATATCCGAATAACGGCTCTCAACGCCATTTTGATTCATTACTTTTATCATGCGTCAATATCCACGTCAGTTAATACATCGTTATAGCCAGTGCCACCAATATTTAAAAAGTCACGCCACGTTTTACCTGCAGGCCAATGTGTTGTTGCATAACTCTTACAAAACCGGACTGTGCTGTAATATCTGCCCAGCTGCGGCATGATGTTAGCAGGGTCTGTCGATTGAAAAGTTCCACTTAAAGTGAGGGTAAGGTGACCACCGCCAGATGTCAGCTCTCCATCCCACGTATAAGTACCACCAAGAATCAATGTCTGCTCTGAATTGAGTGAGCCTGTATTGTTTTTGAACCCACACAACCTAGCGCCCTCTAAGAGGTTCATATTGACTCGATAAGTCGCGAGAAACAAAATTCCAGCGGAAATCCAAGCACCTGGCGTTGAAAGATTAATCGTTGCACCCTCTGTGCTATGACACGATAGAATCACCCAACGACGATGCACATTAGGCAGGTTTACCGATTCATTGTAAACAGCTTCTGCCGTGAGCCTTACTTCTAAATTGATGCCAGTGCCATGGTACGCGATTGCACGGGTAATAGTTTGAAACGGATTCGCAGCCGTACCATCACCGAGGACATCATCCCCATTTGGATCAGCAAATACCACCTTGAAAGTTTCATTTCTTACGGCGTTAGGTATCGCAGCATTAACATCCGCGATTGCTTGGTCAGTACGTTGCTCAGCCTCAACAACCTTTTGGTCAATATCAGCCATCTTCCCAGAAACTTCTTCAGCCAATTCTCGACTTTCTTGCGTTTGAGCCATCGACTGGTCTATAGCTTCCTGCAATAGCTGCTCAATAGTTTGATTAACCATTTAGTTTCTCCAATGCATTCAATCGTTCAGTGATTTGAATGTTCTTGTGATAAAGCTCGATAATGTGTTTTTGAGAAGCAAAGTGATTTGCTGCTAAAGACACCACTATCGTGTCAAAGTAATTAATTTTGTCCGAATAATTGAATTGCCATGTTTCGGCTGGCACGGTGATATTTGTGATAGCTTGTGCGCCCGAGAACTTGAGCAAGAAGTTACGCGTTAAGTTGTTCCCTTCTTCACCAGTCAATTCGTTATTTTTGCGTTTAGACTGCACCACCATGTGGTTAGCCGACACCAACACACCTTCTTCACTGACCAACCCAAGCCAATTGAAATCAAAGTTTCCCACTGTGTTATCCAAAATGAGTGAGTAAACCACTTCATTCGAATTCACATACGCGCTACGAGTTGGTGCCATTCTCAGTCGAATTTGATTGCTCGGTGGCAACGACTGATTTCTTTCTGGCGGAACTGAAGGATCAACGCCTGGCACGTAAGCCAAAACAAACTCTGCAATTTCTAGTGGCTCTTCCGCTTGTTGCTTTTGTGCAATAAGCTGTTCGCCCGCGATAGTAATGACTGCCATATTCTTATCCTATTGAAGCTGAGTAGGTTTCATGGGTATGACTGAACTCAGCGACCGAAACATGAAAATTAGCGGTAGTGGTCACATCAAAGCTGTATCGTCGGCATGTTCGCCCATATTGCCTTACAATGGCATCCATCAAACCAGGTACATCGTTAATGTCCCCATCATTCACTTTGACGCTCACGATATCCCAAGGGTAATAGTTCAGCCGTTCGTCAATTTTGATATGTGGGTAACCTAGTTTGGCAAACATATCTTCCCAACCCACTTCTGAGCCGCCACCTGCCGCAAAGGGGTAAGCAAAGTTCACCCGTATGCGATAAATTTCTTCTGGCTCCTCAGGTAGTCGCTCGATGTCTCGTTGCCAAGCAATCAAGTCCACAAACTCAATGGGGGCCACCATCGGGTCTAATTGCTGCAGCGGCCACTCCAACACGGCTTTGATTGCATCCCAATATCCAAGAAGGGCGTTAGCTAATTTGAGGATTTCCCCTTTGCCCATCCAGTGCTTTAGCTTAAATTCAGGCAGTTGCAATGGTCACCCCCAAGCTATTAATGCGAGGTACTTCCATACCATTAGCAATATCAGCATTATCGAATTCAATTGACTCAAGTTCAGGGAACTGGCCGTGAAGCTCTTGCGCCAATTTAGAAAAACTAAAGCGCGATGATGGTTTGGTTTTCGTCGCCTTGTAGTCCGTGTTCTGCCTAAATGCTGAGCCAATGAATAGACCGATGTCCGTTTCTAGGTCTTGCCTTTCAGCCCCTGTAAGCACTCGCCCAACCCACGCTTTGCATGTCACATCAATCAGATTACCTGGCATCGCATACACAAGAAGATCATCACCATGACCGTGGTTACCATCGCGATTGATATGATTGTTTAAGTCACTAAGCATTTGAGAAGAAGGTTCACCCGAGTCCAGCAAAATGAATGCATTGGCTGAACCTGCACCGCGTGGCGCGTTATGCTCGAAGTAAACATTTTCACTGTTGATACCCGCTCGTAACATGAGTAATGAACGGTAAGCCGCGTCTATATGCCACTTTGCCACGCCGCTGAACTGATTGCGGATACGAACTCGAAGCTGATCATCACTCTCTTCGTCGGCTCCGGCTTCAATAAGCCAATCAGCTGAGTTCACTACCTGTCCGATACCTGGTACTGCAGTAGCAAAAATGTGGTAGTAACCCTCACCAAGGTTATAGGCCGCGCCTTCATGCTCTGCTTCCACTTCACCAATAACCGACAGCTCATTTTCAGGCAGCGTGGTATCTTCTTTTAACACCACGCGATAAACAGTGCCGTTAATAGGGTCAGTTTGAATAAATGTCCCTTTAGGAACGACAATAGCCGGCCCCTTTGATGCTGCTCGATGGAACACTATTTGCCCTAGTGCTTTCGTTGCAGGTTTGCGCTGTACGTTGAACTGCCAAGCCCATAAGTCGAGCCATTTGCCCACTGCCGTAGCAACAAACATATTTGGTAGAACATACCCAACCAAAAACGTATTGATCAGCCACACTGTTGGGCTGATCACCATGGTTTCAATCAAACGCCAAAACGGTGAGTACTTGGAGTCGTTAGCAATGATGCTACCTTGCTTCTCCGCTTCCTCTTTCAGCACCGCTTTCCATTGGTCTTCATCAAGAGGCAAGCCTGCTTTTTTAGCAAGTTCGGTAAAATCTGGTTTAGGTATATCAGTCAAGGTTCACCTCTGTGCTCACTTCGCCAAACTCAAGGGTTTCAGCAAAAATGTAAATTAAGCCATCATTAACTTCGTCAATACGCACTGTGCCTGGTACCAGCCGCACATCTTCTTCAACCAAGAGTTCTAGTTGTGTCCGAGCATCCGCCTTTTTTGACGGGCTGCGCTCTGCAATCAGATACACTGCTAAGTTACTCTCGATAATGGCGTGTTTAATGTCTTGGGCGATCACTGCTCTGTCTTGAATCAATACAGGGTTACGACCTGCATCAAGCACCACATCACCGTTTTCAATGAGCAAATCTTGGTATTTAAAATCTGCCATTAGCCTGCCGCCATTTCTAATTCACTTGCCATGTCTTGTGGGCTATTCATGTAGGTTGGATAAATTGCCACACCACCGTAATTGGTTGAGCTCGTTTGATAGCTCGCAATGCTCTTGGCCGCGCCACCTGGCTGAATTTGTGCTTGAGGCGTCGCACGTTTTACTGACTCAGATTGAACCGGAGCCGTTTCATCATCACTGCCGAAACCTGGTATCCAGTCAATTAGCCCTTTCATGGTTTCCCAGATGCCTGCCAACTTGTCTGTAAACCAACTAAATACGCTCCCAAAGATGTTTCGCATCGAGTCGGCCATTTGCCCAATAAAGGCAAAGCCACTGGTATCGGTAAAACCACTCATCACCCACTGCCAACCTGCCGATAGGAAGTTGAATAGGGTTTGAAATGGCAATGTCACCAGTTCTACCGCACTAGAAATTGCGGTAAACCACCATGTATCAGCCATTTCCGCTGTAAACATATGCCAACCCAACACTAGGCTCTCAAACCCGCCTTTCAACCACGACACCATTTGCCCAATGAAATCAAAGCCACTGCTATCGGTGAAGCCACTCATCACCCACTGCCAACCAGCTTTAACAAACTCGAACATGGCCTTAAATGGCAGGGTGATTAACGTGATTGCTCCTTCTAGTACCTGGAACCACGTTGTGTCACCAAATGAAGCTTTGAGATCATCCCAGTAGTAAATCAATGCCCCTACTGCTGCGATTGCCGCTACCACTGCACCAACGACCAAAATGATTGGGTTAGCCGCTATCGCAATGTTGGCTGCTAACACGGCCACACGTAGTGCTGCCATGCCCTTGGTTAATAAGAAACTCACTCCCGTGAACATCTTCATGGTGAGCATGTAAGTTGCCATTGCTTGCTTACCCACACCCATCATCAAGGTAAATGCACCGCCTGCTGCCGCAGCACCTAAAATCGCTATTGCTGCAAAGCCAATGTATTTAGTGAGGTTCGGGAACATCTGCGTCCATTGAACAATTGCGGTAGCTCCTTCAGCCATGCCGCCAACAACAGGCAAGATGGCAGGTAGAAGCACAGAACCAAAAGCAGCACTTATGGCAAAAACGCCTTGCTCTAACCGCTCCCATTGGTCGGTCATGGCTCCCGCCATTTGCTCAGCAACATCAAGCCCTTTGACTTTGCCGAGCTCATTTATTGAAGTGGCGAGCCCATCAGTGTTTTGCATCAGAAGTTGGATCATGGCTGTAGCTTCTTGAGTACCAAACGCTTTACTCAGATCTGCCGCTTCCGCTACCGAAATGGTTTCACCATAACGGCCCTTGATTTGATTCAAGATATCGACGATTGGCAGCATTTGACCTTGAGCATTCGTGAACTGCATATTCAAGGCTTCTTGAGCTTTGGCCGTACCCGCTAAGAACGCACGATATTTGGTACCCGCTTCACTACCACTCATGGTGGACTGCAAAGTACCAAGAATCGCCATTTGCTCAGTCATGCCCACACCGACAGAGGTTGCCGCAGCACCGACCGAGGTGAATGCCGATGACATGCCCTCACCAGTGGTCTTAAACATCTGAACCGCTTTCGCAGTTTGACCACCCAACACATTTACCCAATCCGCCTTACCCATTTCGTTGGCTGAATTCTGGAAAATGCCGTACATGGTGCCGACATAGTTGGTAATGGTTGAAGTATCTGCTTTGGTCGCTGCAGCGAGCACCCCAGACGCACGGGTAAACTCAGAAAGCTCATTGCCTCCTAAGCCAGAAATAGCGGATTGAATATCATAAGAAGCCGCCACAAAATCTGCGGCTGACTTGCCATAGTCCACGGCAAATTCAAGTGCCGTGTCACTTAGCTGCTTCAACTGCTCATCAGCAACACCAAGAGATTTAACCTCACCTAATGCCCTATCCATTTCAATGGCTGGCATCAAAGCTTGTTGCAATGCGAAACCAGCACCCACCATGCCTGCCGCACCTGCCATCATGGTATGAGTACCTTGACGATAGGTGTTGGTAACATCGGTCATTTGTCGTTGAATATTGCCCAGAGGTTTTGAAATCTGGTCAATGAGTCCAACTTGAAATCTGAGTGCTTCTGGTAACATCAACAATTCTCTACTTACTTTGCGAACTGAAGCTTAGTGGTTAACCGCCAAAGGCTTTGGCTACACCGCTAGCGGTAACGGCTTGCATGTTTTCCCAATGGTTCTTCTCTAACCAAATCGCGTAAGCAAGGTTCTGATCAGTATCCGGTTCATTAGGTAGCCACTTTCGCCGCCACGCATACATTTTTTGCCTGTCGCTACTATCAATGGCAGCGACAAGCCCATCTATTTTTTTACCGAGATGGAAAGCTTAGGCGCGTACTCTTTAATAACGGCACCGTAAATCTGCGTTGCTGCACCTGGGTTCTGCTTGGTCATTTCACGCAGTGCGTCTTTTGAGCCTTCACTAACGCTACTCATCAAGAAGTTATGTGCTGCACTACTCGCATCACCTTGCAAGATGGTATTTTGTGCTTCGTCGTATTCGGCTGGCGTCGGGTTGAATTCAAGGTCTGTCGTGCCAACGGTTAAAACAATTGCTTTTGTCATGCTACTTCTCGCTCTTTATCTAACTTGTTTTCCAAACGGTCGAACCGTCCATTAATTGAATCTTTCAAATCGTCTACGGCTTCCCGTAGCTCATGCTTGGTGGCGTATTTCTCTGCAACATCCGCACGTTGGTTGGCAATTGCCAGCTCGTTTTTGTGAGTCCGCTGTTCGAGATCTCGGGTTGTTGCTGCGGATTTCTCAGCGCGGGTGTACACAAAACCGATCAGCGTTAACAGGAAGCCTCCCAATCCCAGCAACACGCGCCAATCTTCCATCTAGCCCCCTTGCAAATTCAGTTTTTTACTTTTGTCAGCACTGCCTTTGCTGCTACCCAACCAAAAAGCCACTCCTGTACCAAACGCACCAAGTACGGTACCGGAAATCATGATCAGCACCTGGGCATACTCTTTCGATGGTTCACCGAAGAACAAAGCGGAAAACATTCCAGTGACCATGGCGCAAAGCAACAAGGCTAGAAGGCTTGGCATCCAGTGATCTTTGTGCTGCTCACGAGCATGCTGCGTATCTGCTAGATTGGCTCGTTTGGCTTCCAAAGCTAAGCGACCTTCTTCAATGGAGAGACGTTTAAGCTCTTGCTCGTGCTCTTTCTCCAATTGACGCAGTTTGAATAATGCTTCAGTGTCATTGACCAACGCCTGTTCAATCGCTTCTGGCGTATTTTCAACATCAAGGGCATTAGCTACTAGTCCACCTACCGCGCCCCCTGCTGGACCACCAATTAAGGTGCCAACCAATGGTGCAGCCGAACCAATAAGTGATTTCACTTTTTCCCACATATCAATCAGTCCTTTAGAATTGTTAGGCTTGCTGGCTCTCCGCCAAGCTCTGCCATCAGGTTGTTAAATGCAGCGGTTGAGTTCATCACTGCCCATTCACCACCCACAAAACCAAAATCCACACCAGGAGCCAAACAACCTTGAAGCTGCTTAGGCGAATTCGCTTTGTGAATTAAAATATGAGTTCGTAGGCTTGGCCCTTGCCGAGTCACACCAAGGTCTTTGCTTTCCAATGCATAGCACTCACCAAACTTTGGCGATTTATGAGGAAAAAGCGTGTAGCTACCTTCTGGAATACAGGACTTAGATGGCGCGTTGTTCTGCCAAGGTCGCTCAACAACACAACAAACTTGACTACCATCGGCACGGTGTAACGTTGAATAGGTACCGTGGGGAAAGTAACGGCGCTTTAAAACCAAATGCTTCATCGCTTAAATCTCTCTATGTTGCTTTGGCACTGGGTGCAGTATTGGCACCCTGGTACTTTTTGGCGGCGTTCTTCGGGTATTGGGTCGCCACATTCGCCGCATTCCTGTGCGCTTTCCCGTTTTTCAATTCGCTTAGCCCTTGCCAGTTGGTTGGCAAGCGCCACTTCTGTGAATTGGGTTTCAAGGCCACTGGCATGGTCGATAACATCAGACATCACGCCCCCTTATTACTGCACCAAGTCTTCGGTTTCGTCCGAACGCAGATATGATGTGCCGTTGATCTTCACAAAGTCTGGGCTTGTCACTTCAAACGGCAGTTTGTGAACCAATGCGCTGCCACCGTTAGAATCAACATCGAGCAAGTCAGAGATTTTGATTCGACAGCCAAAGGCTTCTACTTTCAGCTCATCTTTATCAATCTTGCCGAAGAAAAGCGCATCGAAGTCAGGCAATCCACGCCATGAACCCGCTTGGCTTGCAGCTTTACTCAACTGGTTAAACTGTTGAGTAGTGAGCTCCATTTCACCGCTTGCTTCTACGTCGCCATCTACCCAACCATCTGGCACACCAGAGGTTTTATTCACGGCTGAATTGTCGGTAATAGATAGGGTGACTTTTTGCGCTTTTAGCTTGTAGTCGCCCATTGAAAAGTGCATGTTCTTGCCAGAAATACGCATGCTCATTGGTTACGCCTCCGAATCTGCAGGGTTAGAGAGATCAAGCCCAATGTTGACCACAATGTGTTTCGGGCAGTTATGAGGACGAACCATTAAGCCAATGTTTACTTTGGTTTTGCTCATCCACTGAATTGACACATCTTCATCGCGTGGTGGCATGATTTCACCAGGGAACGGAATGCCGCCAATCTCAGTGGTCTTCGACATGTCGCGCATGTCTTTACTGAAGTAAGTGCGGTTGAGCTCGATACTTGGTGGTGTTGAATTAAGAATGCGGTCAGCAATACGACGAATCGCTTTAATTCGAACGCGGCGATTTAGCTTGTGCACAGGGCGAACATATTCAAGGTATTGATAGTCTCCGCCTTTCGCTTCCAGCGTGGTGGCGTCTGTCCAGTAAACACCTTCCATATCTGCGTACCACTGGGGCAGTGAATAACGCGCATCGGCTAGGGCTGAAATAGTGCTCATTTCAAGTGGTTTACCTGCGCTATCCACTGGCATTTCACCAAGACCCAATAGGCTTCCCGTTGCGACTCGCATTGGGCTATCGGCTACAGTGACAGCGCGATCACATAAGCGACCACCAAGCACACCGACATTATTACCGTTAAGCATTGGCACTGGCGTTACCATATTTGCTGCCACATCTTTCACTAGGGCTAGCATGGCGGTTTCATAGTCCGACCACGTTTGGGTATCTGCATCAATACCAGCACACGCAGCAAGGAAGAACACCCAACGACCAAGTTTGCTCGTTAGCTCTGTTGCTTTGTCTTGCATCGTTGTGAACTCGGCTTTGTCGGCCACAACATCAACAATACAAATACCTTCGAAAGAGTCGGTGAGGTTGGCAGTGTCTACAGCGTCTTCCCAAGAGTCACCGTCATCCAATCCGAAAATGGCACCCGTCCAGTTTTGTTTACCATTGAGCTGCGCGGCTTTGACGTTTGCGCCTAGCGCATCATCAGCGACCACTTCATCAAGGTTGGTCATGTTATTCACACGCGTGACTTTGCCTTGCAGTTCAGCTTTATCGGTGCGCCCGATATAAAGCAGGTGGCGTTCAATTTCTGGGATCCCGCCTTGCCCTAAATTGAGGTTGTTTACCTCTACCTTTCCGGTTGCCATTGGTTATTTCCTCGCTTATTTTCGCTTTCTGGCCTGCTCAAAAATGGTGATGAGTTGGCGGGTGACTTCGCGTTCTTTACTGCCTAATATCTGGCGCTCTTTTAAGGGGATATACCAAGCCGACACACTCCGTTGATTGCTCAACTCACGAATGATTTGTCCTGCTTGCCCGTGGGTTACGGTGGCCATCAATAACTTGAGCGTGGGTTTCTTCCTTCCCTTTCCACTCTTACGCGGGACCGTGTAACCCAGTTCCCTCAGTTTTCTCGCTTGCCCTTTAGAGCAAGGCGCTGAATAGTTTGGTTTTCCCCACCGATTTTGCATTTGGCGCTTGGTCATTTTTTGTTTTTGACCAAGGTGATGCCTGGCGGCAATTTTTGCGGTGAGCGGATTGCTCCAAGTTAGGTCGAGCGTATTGGCGTTTCTTACATAAGGGGTCAACCCCTTGGCCATACGTCGCATGACTTTTCCGCGCTTATTACGTTTCTTCGGTGCTAAGGCTTGGCCGTGAATGTCTTTTTGTTGCTGAATGCGCTTGCGAGTCTTAGCTTTTTCCCAGCGCCCTAGGGTTTTCAATATCCAAACACGCTTTCTGGGTGGAAGCGCTAACATGGCAAGCTTTTCTTGCAGGTTGAGCACATCCCTTTGATTGACATTAACTGTCGGTTTCATTCACCAACTCCGCTTCTTCGGCGGTATAAATCTCAACGGCTTGAACTCGGTATCGAGTCCCGCGCCAAGTGATCATTCCTGCTTCATCAGGTACCAGCTCTATCGGCTCCATCAGTTCAAGTTCAATACTCACATCGGCCGCTTCGCTGCTGATCACATCCACCGATAAAGTCGGGTCTTCAAGCTCTTGCTCGTTACGCTCTTCTTCATGGTCACTTAGCCAACAAGCAATCAGCGCCAACAAGCAGCGTGGGTCTAGTAATTGGTGAGGGAATTCCTCAACTGAGATCACCGCGTTGTATTTCCAGAAACAAGCGATATACCCACCGTTCCCACGGTCTTCACCACTTGGCACTATCGAGCCGTTTTCTTGCCACGCATCAATCTTGTTATCGAGCACATTGCTATTGAGGTGACTAACGATGTAATCCGTTAGATGCTCAAGCTTGGTTTTGTTGTAAACCGTGTCGCTCATATCGAATCAATGCCATTGGCACTGCGCCCGAGCAATTGAGAGACATCTTTATTACTTTGAGCTAGGAAACGTGCCGCCTGTTGTGGCTCATCTATCGCCGCGTTGTCTCCTTCTTTACGCCTGTCTTGCGTCGCAAACTCGGGTAACAATTCAGAGTGAGCTCGGCCATACACCGCACGTTTGTACAATGCGGTTTTGGCGATGCTCATTGATGGCGGAATACCATCTACCAACAAGCGTTCTAACTTCTCTTGAATATTCAGCGCGGCAATCGTGATAGCCGCAGCAATAGAGTCGTTATCAAACGTATGCGGAATACGGCGCAATTGGCGAAACTCATCGGTCGATAAGCTTGGCCAACCTTCACCAGGTATGGCTTGGTCACTCGTTTTATCCACTTTCCCGCCAAAGCTCATGATTCAACCTTTTTGCTACTGCAGTTAATTAGGGCGCCTCTAGCCACTGAGTCGACGGAATAAGCAGCGTGATGAATCACTTGCTCTTCCTCGTCAGTCGAGGCGCGGTGGCATAGGAGCTGTTTTAAGCTAGAGGTTGTCGCCACTCTCTAACGCTCGGATACGTTGGTCGATGTTATCGATCATGGTGCTGACACCAATCGCACTGTATTGCTCATGCGCGTTTTGAAGATGAGTTCGCGCTTTCTGTAACGTCACCACATCTCCGACAGAAGCCGCATGAGGCTTACCTTCATCGTTACGAAGTAGATACAAACCTGCGAACTTCAACCATTTCGCCGTGGGCTTTTCGTTGATGCTCCACTCGTTGGTCACTTTCTCAAACACCAAGGAGAAATACGGTTCAATTGATTGGCCTTTACCCGCCATACGCTCTGACCAAGCCAACACTTCATCAGCGCAGAATGTGGCAAAGTCTCGCTTGAATCGCTCAGGAGTATCTAACCCGCGTTCGATAGCAATGTCACACCACTTAATGGCGGTTTCTAGATCTTCGATATCGAAGAGCCAAATTACCATTTGAGTAAATAACGGGTTATCGAACTGCTCGTCACCAGCAAGGTAAGCTTCAATCGCTTCACGGTATTTAGGGACCAAAACTTCACGCTTGTGGTTAACCTTTTCATCCGTTCGATTGAAGGTTTTAAGCACCTTCAAATCACTTTCGAGTTCAGCTAGAAGCAGGTGTAAACTGTTTGGGTTAGCGACAAACTGCTTCTCAGGTGTCGATTTCTTTTGCTGTTTTGCCAATGCTTCTTGGCGTAACTTAGCTAATGGACTTGCCATGATTCACCCTTACGCTGGTACTGGTTCAACAACAGTTACGTCTTCGATAGCTGCAAACTTGTTGTAGTTGCCCACGGCATAACCTTCTTGGCGAAGATATGACGTTTCGAAGCGCTTACGGTCTTCTTCATTGCGAGACTTACGCCACTGCGTACCCTTTTGAGTCAGGATCTGCAGGTTGGTTAAGTTCGTTACCCAAATCATATTTGGTGGGAAAAATGGCGGTGTATACACCGTTTTACCTGCAACGGTCTTCGCTAAGCTTTGAGCTGCTTTATGCTCAGTCGGTACTTCCGCGGATTCCAATAAGCGATGCTGCTCTGCAGCCACTAAGTTGCGGCCAATCAGTACGACTAAGTCAGGGTCACCTTGGTGAACCTCATGAATAGTTGTATTGATTAAATCATTCACTAGCGAATCGAGGTTTTTATACGCCCCAACAGTTACGCCTGTTGAATCAAGCTTGGCAGCAGGAAGGACTTGAGCTGGGGCCTTTTCTTTCGCTAACTGTAACCACCCCTTATTTACGTCTTGCCCCATAGGGTTAGCTTTGGGGTCAGTACTCTCACCAGCAATCGAAGTACCGTGGAAACCAATACGCAGCTTATCTAAGGCAAAATTACGCGTGATGGCGTTATTCATCAGCTTCATCCACTGACCTTTGCCACCCGAGTTCGCCCAGATTGTCATCGTAATCCAGTTGATATGGGCGCCTGAGTCCGTTTCGGTTAGCTCGTAGGTATTGCCGCTTTGGTCAAGAGAGCCCATGAATCGACCGTCTTTAACTCGACCTGTCAGTAAACCACTGTCACCCACATCGATCACTTGACCTTTAATTTGGTCAACCGAGATGTTCGAAATACGGTTTAAGAAAGAGTCAGATTCAACAATGGCTTGGCGAAGCTTCGTTTCCATCACAGGCGTGATGTTGAATTGCTTAGACGCATCTAAAACACCGCCCGCTTTTGCTACGGCTTGGCAATATTCATCTAAAAATTGAGTCGATACTGCATTGAGCATTTACACGACCTCCACAGTTGATTCGCCGCCATTGCCTTCTTCACCTGGCTTTTGACCTGGCTTTTCTTGCTTTAGCTCTGCGAACTGGGTTTCAAGGTTTTGTACTTTCTCGGCTACAGGAGCAAGCTGCTTCTCTAATTCACTAGAGAACTGCTCCAAAGAGAACGTTTGAACTTCACCTTCGGGTTTGGCTTCGGGTTCGTTAGGTGTTTGCGTTTGCAGGTTAAACTCTTGTTTGAGTTCATCCTTTAGCTCACCTTTCATAATGCCGAACTGCTCTTTCATCGCAGCTTTGAATTGTTCTTCGGTCACTTCTTCTTCCTCTGGTTCAGGATCAGGTTGTGGCTCTGGTTGTTCATCACCAGAATTGAAAAAGGCATTACACAAGGCAAAGAATCGGTCTGTTTTTGAGTAACACTCATCAAGGCTGATTTCTTCCAGTTGGCTGCAACTCAGCTCTGTGGTTTGACCTTCTTGTCGCGAAAACTGAAGTAATGAAACACCCGACGACGCAGGGGAATCGGTCACGGCTAATCCCATCAGGTAGCACTTTCCTTGCCCTTTATAGTCTGGGTTTGGTTCTATGGAGGTAAACAGCTTCTGCCCAAGCTTATTGGCTTCAAGTAGATATTGATTGGGTTCAAGTTTGGCAAACAAGCGCATTTTCCCATCCACTTCTTCAGCTTTTACCGCAAGCACTTTGCCCCAGTTACTTCCGTAACCAGCAAAGCGTTTGTGTTCAGGCCAAATCAAAGCGGTGTATTCACTCAAGGCATAATTTTCTGCAATCTGCATGAGCCATTCTCGGGTGATCTTACGACCATCAACCGTCGGCCCTTCTGTTGCTACAATTTTCCAATCACTGGTTTTTGCCATTTGAGTTTTTTACCTAGTATTAATTTGTCAGTTAGGTGCTTCAGGTCTTCACAATACGCCTTTGATTTACCTGTTTCAGCCACTTCAATTCCGACCAATTCGGATACAGGACGTATCCGAACCCATCCGAATTTTGCTATGCAATTTAGGCTGTTACCTCGGCGTATGATTGGTTCATGGCATATTCTCCTGAAACACGACACGCGGCCCGTTCCCTTTATTTAAAGGCTTGGACGCCCAATGAAATCGCTTCCGAACTAGGTTTGAACAGCACCAGAATCATTTATCACTGGGCTGACAAATTTGGATGGCGTGATATGTTGCGCGAGCAAACGATTGATGAATCGATAGCGCGTAGAATTGAAACCCTGCTTGAACTGGAAAACCCAACCAAAGGCCAGCTCGACATGCTTGATAGGCTCATCAAGCACCACGTACAACTTAAAAAATCCCATGCTCAAGCTCAGCCAGTTGGAGATAAACACTCATCTAACGCAACTGAACCTGTGGCTAAAACTAGCGGTAAGAGCTCGCGTTCAAATAAGTCTGACGACAATCAGAAAAAGAAGAGCAAAAAGAAGAACAACATTGTTGAGCTGACCAAAGAGAACTTCGCAACCTGGCATGAATCACTCTTTGAATATCAGCACACGATGCGTAACAACCTGCACCAACGTACGCGTAATATTCTTAAATCTCGTCAGATTGGCGCAACCTATTACTTCAGTGGCGAAGCGTTAGAAGATGCGATTTTGACTGGCGATAACCAGATATTCTTATCCGCTTCTCGCGCCCAGGCCGAAGTATTCAGAAGCTACATTATTGCGATTGGTGAAGAATTTTTAGGTGTTGAATTGACGGGTAACCCGATCATTCTCTCTAACGGGGCTGAGCTCAGATTCTTATCCACCAACTCAAAAACCGCGCAAAGTTATCATGGCCATGTTTATGTGGATGAGTATTTCTGGATCCCGAAATTCGATGAGCTGAACAAACTCGCGTCAGCTATGGCCACTCATAAGAACTGGCGTAAAACCTACTTCTCGACCCCTTCCGCTAAAACACACCAGGCTTACACATTTTGGACCGGTGACCAATGGCGCAGAGGCCGTGATACCCGCACCAATATTGAATTTCCTACCTTTGACGAATACCGAGATGGCGGTCGACTCTGCCCAGATAAGCAATGGCGTTACATAGTCACAATTGAAGATGCGGCTGCAGGCGGCTGTCAGCTTTTTGATATTGATGAACTGCGCGACGAATACAGCAAAGACGATTTTGATAATCTGTTTATGTGTATTTTCGTTGATGGCGCCAGCTCCGTCTTCAAGTTCTCAGCCCTCGAAAAAGCCATGGTGGACATTAGCCGATGGCAAGACTTCAAGCCAAATGACAAAGACCCCTTCGAACGCCGTGAAGTTTGGTTAGGTTACGACCCAAGCCGAACTCGAGACAATGCTTGTTTAGTTGTGGTAGCACCGCCCATTGTTGCCGTTGAAAAATTCAGAGTACTTGAAAAACACTACTGGCGAGGTTTGAACTTTCAGTACCAGGCGCAGCAAGTATCAAAAGTGTTTGAGCGTTATAACGTGAGCTATTTGGGCATTGATACAACAGGCATTGGCGCGGGTGTCTATGACTTGATCAACAAGAAACACCCACGTGAAACCGTGGCTATTCAATACAGCAATGAAAGTAAGAACCGGTTGGTGATGAAGATGATTGATGTGGTCGAAGCCAACCGCATTCAATTTGATGCTGAGCACAAAGATATCGCTATGGCATTCATGGCTATCAAGCGAGCGACCACAAATAGTGGCAACAACATGACCTTCAAAGCAGAGCGCAGCGAGTTAACCGGGCATGCCGATGCCTTTTGGGCGATTTCCCATGCCTGCATTAATGAGCCGCTCGATCACTCTGAAAAACGTAAATCAACATGGCAGATGTAAATCAATGACTGAACAGACAACAGAGATAATCACGAAAGATTCCGCTAATGATGAAAGCTTGATGTTTAGCTTTGGTGAGCCGGAAATCATGGACCGTGATTTCACCAACTACGATTACAACGAGCTTTACTACAACGAAGACGGTGACTACTGGGAACCACCTTTGGATAGAGCTGGGCTAAACAAACTCACTAGAGCCAACGCTTATCACGGTTCTATCTTAATGGCTCGCCGCAATATGATCTCAGGTCGTTACACCCAAGGCGGAATGCAGAAGCAACAAATGCAATCAGCCGTACATGACTTCTTAGAATTTGGTGACACGGGCCTGCTTAAGCTGCGTAATTACTTTGGCAAAGTCATTGGGCTATGGCCTATTCCTACTATGTATTTACGCAAACGTAAGAATGGTAATTTTGCTTTCTTAGAGCGTGGCAACAAACAGAAGAGTTACAAGAAAGAGGACGTCATATTCATCAAACAATATGACCCAGTCCAGCAAGTTTACGGTGGTCCGGATTACCTTGGTTGTGTTCAATCAGCGTTACTTAGTCAAGACTCAACCACGTTCCGCCGCCGCTACTATAAGAACGGTTTGCACATGGGCTTTATCTTCTACGCTACCGACCCGAACTTAAGTAAAGAAGATGAAGACGACCTAAAGCAGAAGATGGCTTCAAGCCGTGGCGTGGGTAACTTCCGTTCTATGTTCATCAATATTCCAAACGGCAATGAGAAAGGGATTCAACTCATACCCGTTGGCGACATTGCGACCAAAGATGAGTACGAGAAAATTAAGAACGTCACCGCACAAGAGGTGATCACCGGCCATCGCTTCCCTGTCGAACTGGCCGCAATCATTCCAAACGGTGGTACGCGTGGTGACCCTATTAAATTTGATTACGTTTACTGCAAAAATGAAGTGATACCCGCTTGTGAAATGTTCATGGATGCCGTGAACAACGACCCAGAAGTACCAGAACACCTGCATTTGACCTTCAATTTGGACAATGTCGCGGCCTAATTGGCGTGATGTTTTTTGCAATTATGTTTTTCACTGTAATTTACGCTCAGCCCTTTCCTCATAAGGGCTGAGAAACAACTCAAATGATCGTCACAAAACACAAACGATCATTAAAAAACTGACCTAAAATACAGAAACACAAACATTTCAAGCACTTAACAAACACCAACAGATCAATACTGATCGTCAGAATTTCAATTCCTTTCAATTTTTTGCACTCTTCGCAATTTTATTAGGCGCTCTATAAGCCGTTCTAAGGACTATTAACTCGCGGCAAGCCCCGTTATTCCTAAAGGGCTAGCGGCTTGTTAGGCTTCCATAGCGGCGGCAGAATTTCACTGAAATAGAATTGCGAAAAAATGAGATCGAAAACGCTTCAGGTGGGGAGGAGGAGTGCGATTTTCGTGGGTTGGTTGTGTTTTAGGTGGGCTGTGTTTTAGGTGGGCTGTGTGACAGACGTAAAAAAGCCACCGTGAGCGGTGGCTATGGGAAATGCTGAAGTTCAAGCTTGATGCTAAGTGGCTAACAACATACCACAAAACGAAATTAAGCCACCGTACACACAGAGCAAACTTTGAAGTAACTTCGTCGAGCGTTGGCAGTCCGTCTTAAGCAATTTGTTGGCTACGCAACGCTTAATCCTTATTTGTTATGTGAACTATTAATGGTGCGGCTTTGCTTGACCAAAACTAATGCCTACCTAGGGCGCAGCTAGTTACAAGATATAATGTAGTCCGTCGACGGTTTTTGCCTATTAAATGTACATGAACTCGCTTCAAGTTTCAGATATTTAGTCTCAGTAATTGAGTACGCCATTTCCCAAGGTGATTTACTGAGAATTAGTATTGGACACTGAACTGTATATGCATTTGTTGAACTGCATTCAGGGATACTAATGGCTGATTCAATAATAACTGAGCGCCTGTAGGTGCCTCCGTCATTTCTAGCTTTGATAGTTCGCTCTCCCAAGCCATACATATTGTATCTCATATCACTATATTGATTATTAATAATTAAGAGCTCACTTGAAAATGTCGCAGTGGAGACAAAAGAAAGAGCTAAAGTTAGTAGTTTTGTCGCAATTCTCATATACGGACTCACATTCAATAAAAACAATCAATGATAATCAACAAGTTGATAACAAACAAGATTAATATAAAAACTTCAGGTCACATAACAGCTTTATTAGACAGAAAAATTCGGCATTTAAATACAGAATTTATCTATCTAGTAATCTTATGCACGAAAGAATACACATTGATATACCACATATTCAATAACTTATCTGTCGCGTATGATTCATCACTTCACAAAATACAGAATTTTTCTGCATAGCCAGGCAGCTGTGGCTCATCTAGGTAAGCACGCCCACGAGAAAAACAAAAAGACATCCCCAAAGCCCTGAGGACTGTATAAATCATCACCATAATTTAGTACTATGGGCTTATCATTTCGATAGGTTCATGGTGCTATATGAGAGTAGTTTGCACGGAGTGTGGCGGGAAAGCCCGCATACAAAAATCAAACCGTATTTCAGCGGGTTATAGCGATTTATATTGTAGTTGTAGTGACCCCGAATGCGGTCATTCCTTTGTGATGAACCTAACCTTCAGCCATACTCTTAGCCCTTCGGCTAAAACGACTTCTCAGTTAGCTTTTGAAATGGTTAAAGCCCTGGCACCCGATCAGCGCCAAGAACTAAAACAACAGCTATCAATCCTCTAAAGTTTAAATTCCGGGCTATCTCCACCATCAGCCATCTCAATTAGCTGCTTCATTGCGGCTAACTTTTCAGGCTTCAACTCTTCTCTTTGGTCTGCAACCAATAAACTCATCAAATAAATACCTACATCAGCTCTGCTTTCACCTTCAGTGCTGAGTGCTACAGCATCTATAATGAACTCCATCGCTTGTAAAAATATGTCCTGTTGTTTTAATGACATAGCTCTACTCCAAACCAAAAGACTGGATAAATATACAGTAATTTTACAAATATTCATACAGTGTTTTTATGAAGCGAGATTCACCCCTCATTCTGATAACTTATCTGACCTTCATATCAGCGGCCATTCAGCAGTTTCAGGGAAGAACGACAAATTAGGCTGTTCATATTCATAATCGTCGTCTTCACCAGCTAAAGGTCCAGACTGTTTTGTCTTGAGAGCATCTAACCAGCCAAAATCTGGCTTGGGTCGGTACTCTTCAACGAGCTGGGCAGGGCGAACCGTGCCGCACGGTAGGTTCTCCGCAGGGCGAATTCTTATACTTGTTTCATCATCTATTCTAATTGAGCTGCCTTGTTGCAGCGCGATTAAAGCTGAACCATCAATGTTTGGTGGTAACCCACCACCTACTGAGTAAGGTTCTAATAATCGCTTAAGCTGATCGCTGACCTGTACTTTCTGCGGTAGCGTACAGTTATTGACAGAACTCCGAGAGGAATCAGAGATTCCAGAAAGAGCAAGATCAAAAGCCCCCGCTTCAGCTTCATCGCTCTTTTCTGTTTTTGTTACTATCTGCCAGGTCTTAAGACGTGTCTTAACCAACTCACCTGCAGCAACAAAGCCTTCTATCTTGCGAACGTCTTCGCCATGCGGAGAAGCAAACGGCAGCACTTCATAAGAGTTCGTGATCAACAAATCCTCACGCTTAACGAATGGCCCACCCTGCCCCATGATGTAGCCTTGCCAGTTACCGTGGTCGGCCGCTTTCATTATTCCTGCGACATTCACTTGGTCAGTATCAGCCCTCGCCTCATAGTTCTCAGCAATCACAGCCACTAATTCAGCATTCGTCATGACATGCGCAGGCTTAAAGGGACCAACCAAACGGTACATCGACATTAGGTAAATAGAAGCTAGATCTTCACGTTCTTGCTTAAAAACGTATTCCATAAAGGCTTTCTTGTTTTGGCTAGCTAGTCGGCGCAGTTCACGGTAAGTGGTAACCGGCGCCCCACCAAAGAATTGGAATTGACGAATACCCCAACGACTCTTCCAGGCGTTGACGTTTTTGGCCATCGCTTGCACAGATTGCCCGGTCTCTTTCGAAACCTCTTCACCCATGGCATAGCCGTCAATATTTTTAGAAATGTACTTAGCGATGTAACCCGTTGCTGTGCCTTTTTCTGGGTCGATATACCCAAAGTCACAACGAGGCTGATAATTGAATGGACCTTGAATAGACTGCTTTTTGGCTGCACGTTTTTCGTTGCGATCGAAGAACGGGTAAAGTTCTTCTTTGTCTTCATCGACCGCATAGCGAATAAACACGTCACGCACCTTGGCCACATGCTCAGGCTTAACCCAAATCAGCAAATGCCAGTGCGGAGTACCATCATGATGTGGCTCAGCAACTCGAATACCAAACCAACGAATCTCATCACGACCTAACTTGGCACGAATACGCTGCCAAACCTTATTCAAATAGGTTTGTGCTTCACGTGGGCTCGCGCCGTTCCAGTGTGGAATGAAGCCACCTTTCTTATAACTATTATGATATTTCGATGGTGCTGTCAGTGTTAGGAACAAACCTTGTAGGCCAAGTTCATTGCCGATATCTTCACAACCACGGCAACGAACCATTAACTCATGACGACGAATGGCTGGGTTTGACATGCTTTTCAACACCATGTCTTCCATTTCAACTTCTTCTCCAGTGGCCTCTTCTCTAAGTAGCTGGCCTTGAATGAAATCCCAGTTCTTCTTTTGCTGAACTTTATGTTCTTGAATGCAATCCCATGAAGCATAAGGTGACGCCTTCGCCGACACCTGCCCCATAGCAATAGCTAAGTGCTCGCGCATAATTTTACGAATGCGCTTTAAGCGTCTAAACCACCATTTTTCACAACTCAGTTTAGAGATAGACGACATGATATTTTCAGGCGTAATCATCTTGTCATCGCTTGGTGTTTTTACCCCAAAGCTACGCACCAAAGAAACGCACTGGTTGTAAACCATTAATGCCGCGATGTTCTCACCGTTCTCGGTTTCACATTCAATCGTCTGAGTCAGTACCGTTTGATAACGGATCAAGATAGACACGATTTTAAATGCCATCTCTCGAAGTTCATCTTTAACTAGCTCGGCAATGATTTTGCTTCGAACAGGTTTACGATTTTTCTCGGCCTGTTCAAAATCGAAACTGGCTTGTTGATTCGCTTGCTTGAAGTTGTTTTGCTGAGGGCTGCTTTCGACATCGACAGCATCACTCAGCAAAGCAACCTTAGAGGTAGTAGGAAGTTGTTTGTATTGCTCTAGCACCAACAGAACACGCCTATGCGCGGGTACCATCTTTTCACGGATAAATGTATTCGCAGCAAAACGTCCTTGCTTCTTGAAGATCGAAACATAGCGATTGGCGAAATATTTAGTTAGGTAATGAGGGAGATCAGCAAAGTGTTCAGATAGCCATTCTCTATCTGCTGGGTTTACTTCATATAACTTACGTTCAACAACTGAAAGATTTTCAGGTTCTATATTAGCGGGTTCGTAACCTGCAGGAACACAAATAAGCCCTTCATCTATGGCAGGTAAAGGGCATAACCAAAAGCGATTTAATGGTTTAACTGGTTGATAGTATGTCACTAACACTCATCCAAAAAATCTGTGGGGTTGCGTGTGATTTTCAATTGAACCTGGATAGACTCATCACCAGATAGCAAAGTACCTAACAGCACTTCATTATCTGAGTGATCGCCTTCCAGCATTTCGACTAATAGAGTTTCAATGTAATCAGGCGCTTCAGCCGCAACTTTCTGTGCTTCGCTCATAACGCAGCTAGCTCCTGTGTATCCATAATCATATGACCGCCAGTGTGATTACCTTTAATAATCACCCCGTTCAAAACGTGCTGGCAGTTGAACAGCTCGCAAGCCGTATCAATCGCTGGCTCTGGTGAGTCAAACTCACCCAGCAACACATTCTTCACTTCATTGGTTTCATCATGGCGAACAACGCCGCCACCACTATTCAGGGCAACTGCTACATAACTCAGCATCAGCAAGCCTCCACAGTTGGGTAACCATGTTCATCGGCCATATCACGCCACCACATTTGCATTTGACTAGTTTGAGAAGTGGATTTATTACAAGCCGACACAAAGAACAGCGCACGAACGGCACCTAAAGCTTGATTTGCGATATCTCGGTCAGAAGCCGTGTTGTACACCACTATCCAAAACGCCCACCAAGCGGTAATGAAATCTTCCAAACAAAGTCCTTGTTCCGTACCGTTAACATTCACAAGTAGTGCTCGCGTAGAGTCCAAGCTCAGCACATCGCCTTGACTAGTTTCTGTGATATTGAAAACACGCATGAACTGTTCAATCTTGCGAGTAGTAAACCCTTCTGAACGCAACGCGTGGTTCAAGTCTTTCTGATAAACAGAGATAGTGCTCATGCAGCCTCCTCCCCTAACTTTTTAAGTAGAGTCGTTGCCTCTGTAGCAAAATAACGTGAGTCTTGAATCTGCCTTTTTAGGTCTGCGGTTGTGAGCCCAGCCTCTCGAACCACATCAATGCCCGCTTCCATGCAGTCGGCAGCTTCAACTAAACGATCTCGTAAATGCCCCAACAAAATCACACTGTTTAAGTGAGATGAATTTGAAAGAGAAAGAACGCATACCTCTTTGCTTAAACCAAACTTACCGCCTTGCAGTACGTGCGTAATTTCATGAACCAGGGAAGCCCCCGTTTTATGGCCTTCGCTGTCTACTTCATGCTGTATCAGCACATCGTTGGCTTGATAGTTACGATCATTAACTCGAATTTCAGCCGTTTTACGACCTAAACGAACTTCATTAAAAAACTCTGATTGGGTTTTTACTTCATGTAATTTCATGCTTACGCCCCCACTGCCGATAAACAAAACTGCTCGAATTGATATAACGCTTCATCGTCAAAGTGGCCTAAGTCACGGAGGCCAAGCATTTCAAGAAACAGATGGCGGTTACTCATATCTAAGTTCGCCCAATGGTGAAGCTGTGAAACTTGTTCAATCGAACCGTTGCGGTACCAGCTAGGGAATGAATGACCAAAGAACACACGAGCACGATCACCTGTCATTGCTTCTTTGATATCGGCCAAAACATCTTCTTGCGATCGGTGGGTTGCGATAGGATCTTGCTTCTTTGCGATAGCATCGAGCTGAATCAGAATTTCTTGTTGCTGCTCTTGGTTAGCACTTTCAAAGCGATCAACGATTTGTTCAAACGATAGGTTGAACATATGGTTGTGGGCATTTTGATAGCTCATGCGTTCCCCTCCGCTTCTAAGACAACTTGCGTATCAGCGGCATAGCACGTCACCATATAAAACTTGCCCCAAATTTCAGAAACATATTGAGCTTGGAACTTCGCATCATCTAAGGCTGAATGATGAACACCTTCACGAACTAACGTTTCCTTGGGGTTGATACCTAAAATGTCACGGCCCATTCTCACAATGGTTCGCACATCAAGGTCATTCCAATGAATGAAATTAGGACGAATGCGAGTCGCTTTGAAAGAGTTCATTAGGATCACATTGTCAAAGCCTGCGCCATTGCCCCATAAACAGATGTCTTTGGATTCACCTAAATCAGCTAACCACTGGTTAAACTCAAGCAAGGCATCTTTAAGTGAAGACTTTGGCGTTTCTTTTAGGAAGATTGCACGAGCTTCATCACCTTGTGATAACCACCAAGTTACAGTCGGTGCATCAATATCACTGTAATAGGCAGCGCTATTAAGGTTAATTACCTCTTCAAACTCAGCACCTAGCTGACCATTGCTAGGGTTAAAAACGACGGCACCAATAGAAACAATCGCAGCATTGCTACCATTTCCCATTGTTTCTAGATCGAGCATTACGTGTGTTTTCATCTTCAATTCCTCAAATTTTGGATATAAAAAAACCTCCCTCTTAAAATCAAAGAGGGATAAAGGCTGTAGGCATAACGCCTAGTGGTTAGGTTTGCTTGGGTGTAACTGAGTTATGACCAGCGCGAAAGTACATCCTGCGCGTTGGCATCAATTCGGTTAATTTCACGTGAAATGCGCATTTGTTCAGCGCGGCAATTGCTCTTAGAAAACTGAGCCTGTAACTCTTCACGCTTTGAACGAAGTGGCTTTAGTTGGCGCTCGCCAAGTTCTCTTCGCGTACGCTGTAATGCTAAAAGGCCACGTTCTTTTTGCTCACGGTTCAAAGACCAACAAGGCAAATCAGGGCATGGATTTTCTAGTGGTGGTACTGCTTGGTTTGAATGTTCGACTGTTGCAACTGACATAATAATTTCCTCTAACTTAAGCCGGGAATAGCCGAACCATTAGCGACCAAATCCACACTCATAGCTAAGAATGGGGAAACGCCTTTTGTGCGGCTTTCTATATCGTTGATAAGAAGCACAAGGTTGCTAATACCCGCTTGTGCCTTTTGGATAATGACGTGTTTGTTAGTGCGACTAAGGCGGTCGTTTCCCGCATGCTCTAAAGCCATACGAGACAGGTCACCAGAGTGCATCGCGTTTTCTAATGCGCGTTTAATGAAAGTTTCTTCACTCGCATCATTGGGGATTTGTGCGGTCACCACACCGAGGCCAAGCAAAAGGCTATTAAGGATGGTGAAGTTGCCACTCGCTTTGGTGATCATCACAAGTTCTACACTGGTAAGGATGTGCGGTTGCTCTGGGTTGAGCTTGTTACGCAGCATAGTGGCATTCATATCCACGGCCTTTGCTAACTTGGTCATGTTCTCCGAGTTCGCAAATGCACAACACGCTTCGTTAAATGCCTTTTGTTTAGAGCCACGGAATTCGCACATTGAGTCAATTTCGTTCATAACCAATACTCAATTGAAGACAAACGGGACGAAAACGAAGCCCCAACCAAGAACATTGAGCCACAACGGGCAATACTCTTTGGTTGGAATTAGGGAAGATAAACGCATGACGGCCTACCCCAACTTTTCCATAGCTTCACGAGTCGCCATTTCTACTAAGGCGATCATATTGATGAGAGGAGTTTCTTTACCTTTTGCTTTAGTTTTAATAGGTAAGCGGCCATCGGCTACCCAATCCATGATGGTGCGCTTAGGCATTCCAGAAAAATGAGAGTATTGGTCGTACGTCATGAAAGGCGTATTTAGGACTACTTGATATGAGAGCATAGTGATATCCTGTTATGTTATTGAATGTGTTGTACCGGACTAGCGAGTTGCACCTCGCGGTTAACCGTTGAGTGAAAATGTAGACTTTTTATGAGTGAATATCAAGAACAAATACCCTCTTTTGAGTACATCGGTGGTAGAGATGTAACAGAAAGGATGAAGCTTGTCACAAAAACAAGTGACTTCAAGTCGCTTGGTGAGTGCTTAGGTGTGTCAAAAGGCACGATATCGACTTGGCACCAGAGAGGATTGACCCCTTACGAAGTGATTGTGAGACTTCATTTGAGGACTGGAGCTTCTATCAAATATCTAGCCTTGGGAGAAGGTGAACCGTTTGATGACAAGAAAACCCATACATCCAAGAAAAACGAAGTAAAAAGACTCTTCGATGTTGATCTCTTTTCACTTTCAAACGGCAAGCTTGTTGGCAATGAAACGCTAGCTTTTGATAAAAGCTACTTAGACAAACTTGGGGTTCTGAATGTAATGGGCATCGAGCACGATGGGACTACATTCATTATCGATAAAGAAATTCACCAAGCAGTAAGTGGAACGTACTTAGTAGATATGGATGGCTTACTGTGTCTAAACGACATTCAGCGTTTGCCAGGCAAAAAACTTGCGATCAGCTTTAACGGCTCGACTCTGACTGTTGAGGAAGATGAAGTAAGGGTTGTGGGGCGCGTGGCTTTGGTGATGGAGAAGAAGTGATGGAGTTTATTTCATTTAGAGCGCTTCAAGGCGATTCATTCATAGTAAAGAACAACGGTACAAATATTTTAATCGATGGGGGCATGCCATCAACCTACGGGCAAATAAAACAGCATATAAGTAACGAAGCGATTGATGCGATATTTATTACACATGTTGACTACGACCACCTGGGCGGAATATTCAACCTCGCCAACGATGAAGAGCTAGACCTTGCTCCATACCAATTATTCATGAATCACCCTGAATTTCCAAGTGAATATCAGGGAGAAGAAGTCGGTTTCAAACATGGACACAGTTTAAAAAGAATCCTCGAACAGCGAGGAAAATATTTTAACCAAATTACTACGGGGCAAGAATTATCCTTTGGTGATATTAACGTGCTTGTATTGGCTCCCGACAAAGCAACTGTTGAGTCACTATATGAAAATTGGGAAAGTAATATCATCTACAAAGATGGAACTTTAGAGTACAAGAAACAGCAAACTCAATCCGGTGACATTATTAACAAATCATCACTAATTCTTCTGCTATCTTATAATGAAATTCATATACTTATGCTTGGGGATTCACATGCTGAGTCGGCGTGTAATAGCCTTAAAAATAGAGGCTACTCAACAGAAAATCCACTATCACTGGATCTCCTCAAGCTATCCCATCATGGCTCTAGCCACAATACCAATGAAGAGCTATTGGAACTAGTTGGCTGTACAAATTACTATATCTCTACTAACGGTGGTAGATACGATCACCCAGATGCTGAAACTATTCAATTACTTCAAAAACGAGCTGCTGAACTAAATACATCGTTCACGATTTACCTAAACTATGATATTGAAGACGATATTCGCCAGAGATGCGACTTCCCTATCGATAACCTACATTTTATTGAGCAGCGCTCTTTGGAGCACTCTTGAACATTCTATTGCAAAACAAAGAAAAGCTTCACGGTAAAATCTACCGTGACGATAAATGTATTGGTAGCGGAGTCCCATTCATGTCACAAGGACGCTCGTTTGCATTAACCTGCCACCATGTCCTTTACGGAGAAGGGATATGCAAGAATAGTTTCGATGTCAAAGATATCAGCCTAGCGGTCGGAGACAGTAAGGTTCCAGCTATTGATATTTTGATACAGCATGAGACTTCTGAGTTAAGCGATGTCACTATCATAGAGCTATCCAACAATAATACGTTACCAATCCTTGCTGAACTATCTTTATCTCTCCAAGTCGATATATCAAAACTAGGTACTAATTGCCCAGAAATTATCACTAGCCACCCGCAAGAAAGTGCTATTGCTCAAATAGCTCTTAATCAAGAAGTAAGAAGTGTGGGAATTCATGATATTGAAGGTTCAGTAAATAAAGGGAGCTTTCATAACCTAAATAAAGGGATTGGTGGAGCCATAGAATATAAAGGCATTTCAGGTTCTGGAGTGTTTGTATCGTTTAATGAAAAAATTATTTTACTTGGGATCCTGTCCAAGTTACCGAAATCCTCAATGGAAGAACAAATAGTATTTAAGCGTCTTGATTCCGTAAAAGACGATGTTCCTGGGATACAAACTCTAGAAGAACTCATGGGCCAAATTGAATCTCATGGTACTACTGCACCACTTAGAGATGTATGCTTTGTAAATTATACAGAACGTTCTAAAGACTTTTACTGCGTACGACAGTGCGATGATGAATTTAATGCAAATATAAATGACAAGATGAACACTTGGTTACACGGTGAGTCAGGGACAGGTAAAACTGCTTTGATCATGCGTAACTTAAAGGAAAGCAATATTTCTAATATCTATTGTGATCTAGAACCCATCACTATTGATTCATTAGAAGATATATTACGGGGTATAGCTGAAAGCATTTCAATGTACCAAAACTACGTTGAGATCCCTCAACATTTGGACGCTAAGACAATGTCATCCTACCTCAACGGATGTAACTTAAAAGATAATACTGTAATTGTTATTGACGAAATGAGCTGTTCAGATATCAACATAATCAACCAATTCTGTACAGTAGCAGTTAAACTAGTAAGGTTTTACCAAAAGAGCAACCCTGATAAAAATATAATCTTTGTTATCTCTAGTATCTTTCCTCCTGTTTCACCAGAAGGTAACAGAGGGAAACTTATTGAATCATTCGAATTCATCCATTCCAATGAATGGGAAGGGAAAATAGAAGGTCTTTTTGATATTCAAAATAGGGCACTTGGCCAGAAAATATGTAAAGCTGGTAGAGATATTATTATAACAAGTAGTAAAAAAGTTCCTCGTTTGATGAGTAAGTTCGTCCATAGAGTATATAGATCAAATAAATTTTCTGTTGAAGAAATCAGAGCAACCACTCAAAAAGTAATCGCTGAGTACAACGAATATGAATAAAAAAGTATTAAAGAAATACACTATAATTCCTCAGGAGCTGTATGTTGAGCGCTCAGCAGACAAACAGTTAAAAGATATCATTGAAGAAATGCAAAGACCTGGCTATGTCTTAGTTGCTAGACAGATGGGCAAAACCAACTTGCTATTCAATGCTCAAAAAAATCTGACTACTGAGTCAAGAAAATTTGTATATATTGACCTATCGAACAAGTTCGACACTGAACGAGAGTGTTATAATTATATAATTGACTCTATACTTGATGTTCACGATGATGAGCTTTGGGAAATTAGAGGAGACATCGATCACCTTAGAGATAGAACAAAAGTAGACCACCTTAGCTATACAAAATCATTGCTACTGATTCTCAGCGCTTTAAATACTGAATTAGTAATTATCCTTGATGAGATAGACGCGTTAAGAAGTACCAAATACTCCGACAATATTTTCGCAGTCATTCGAAGTAACTACTTTGCTCGCAGTAATTTCCCAAAATTCGAGCAACTTACTTATATTTTATCAGGCGTAATCGAACCAAAAGATCTGATTAGAGATAAAAACAAATCACCATTTAATATTGGTGAGAAAATTTATCTCGATGATTTTACGTATGAAGAGTTTCTAACATTTATTCGTAAAAGTAAGCTTTGTATAAGCTCTGAAGTTATTCATTCAATCTACGAATGGACTTCTGGAAACCCAAGATTGACCTTTGATATATGTTCGGAACTAGAATCCATGATTATTGAAGGCGGAAAAATTAACAGAAGCTCGATTGAGGAGATAGTTAACAAAAAATATTTCTCAAACTTCGATGTGGCCCCAATCGATCACATTAGAGAATTAGTATCAGATGATAGTGAGGTTCAATCTGCAGTTTATAAAATAGTAGAAAATAAAGGTAACGAAGAAGCGTTGAAGCTATCCGATGGGACAAAAAACCGACTTTATCTACATGGGATATGCGCTTATAGTCTAAATGAAAATAAAATAAAAATTAAAAATAAGATTATAGAAAGATCTCTATCATTAGAATGGTTGTCTTCACTTCAGGGAAATATTGAAGCGAACATAAACAAGGCGATAAAACTAATTGATATAAAAGAAAAATATGAAGATGGTATAAGGTTACTACTAGAAATAGTAAAATCAAGTAGCGCAAACAAGTCCAGCGAACCAATGATAATGTATTATCTTGGTCAAGCAGAATTTAAAATTGGTGCCTATAGTGATGCTGAAAATCACCTATTAACTTCAATTGTAGAAGAGTCTATTGCACCAGTTATGCACTACAACCAGCACTTACTTACGGGATTAACCCAGCATCAGTTAGGTAAAACTACCGAAGGTAACGAGAAGTTCAAGTATATAATAGACAATTATAAGATGTCTATTATTTGGGCAACTGCAGCATTAAACTTAGCATCAAATATTTCCGATAAAGTATATGCCAATGATTTATTAAATCAGCTAATTAGTATGGACGACACATTAAATGGAGATGAGAATACAAGGCAAGTAATCTCTCAGATAAAATCAATTTCGTACTATAATCTTAGTGCCTACGAAAGCGATTTAAACGTAGATCGTAAAATTCAACTTCTTGATAAATCACTAGCATTTAATATAGACACACATTACCCTTTCTTATCTGTTAACAAAGCCATATTAAGTGACAACGTTAATGAGAAAGAAATAAACACTATTATTGATCATATCTTAGATAAGAAAATTACAATAAAAAAATCTACAAACTCAGATGGTGTAATTGATTACAATGAAAAATTAAACTATAGTTTTATACTCTTCGCTTTCAATTTTTGCAAAGATAGATACAAAAAACTAATTAACTATACATTAGAGCAAACCAAAATTAATGAAGGTGATTTGTATTTAAAAATAGCTAATAGTGCTGACGAATTTGCTACAAGTTTCAGTATACTATTCGAATATATTTCATCGGTAAACTTTGATGTAGAACACTCTATAATTAGAAAGTGTCTTCTTGATTCATTTCCTGTTAATAAGTCATCTAAAAAACTTATTGACAACTATTTTATGTCACTCCAAATGTGTACAGAATTTTCGGAAGAAGATGTTCTTTGTATTTCTTATTCAATACATCACTCTCTGGAAAATAACAATCCAGCTTTGGGCTTAGGGTTAATAAAACGAATTGAAGAACGTTTAACTAATCTCGAAGGAAGTCGAAGATATGATTCTAGCACAATCTATTATTGGGCAACTGAGTGTGCAAATCAATTATCATCTATGGCCGACATATCTAAGTATGGGAATGAAGCTTTATATAGACTTTCACAAATCCCTAATGGTGAACCTCTAATCAATAAAGAGCAGCAAGATTCTATATCCCGAAGAATCAAAGAATTAGTATCCAACAGTTCAAATGCGAGGCTCATCAAGCCCCTTCTAAACAAAAAGAAGAAATATCGTAGAAATGACCCTGTGCAGGTAAGGTACAGTAATGGTGAAATTGTAACCAAAAAGTATAAGTATTTAAAAACAGATATTGATAACCAAACTTGCTCTATTATCGATTAGACATTTTCATGTTTAACACGCGAAACTAGTTTCGCGTGTTAAACTATACTTACCTAGTACTATCTAAATTAGACAATCCATTCTGAATTTACTCGTTTATTAAATTTTAAATCGCTAATATGAAATGTTTGTTCTTAATGGAATAACCCGAACACATTGTTTTTCCCATCTTGTTCAAGGCCTTTAATCTGGTGGTGCTTTGGCTCCCCACCAAACAACAAAATGTACAACTTCTGGTCTTGATACGTACCCACTACATAGTGGTCTTTTTGTATCACATATTCGATAGTTTCGGCTTCCTCATCAGTGCACAGATACTTAATATCGACCAGCTTTACCCATTTCAAACCCACTACGTTCTCTGCTTCTATAAACCCACCAAATGGCGCAGTAAAGCGATTACCTAGTTTCAAAAGCGCATCAATCACCCCTTGGTTCTTCTTACTTACCCCAATTGGACCATCACTGTTGATTTTGAAATGACTATAGCCAGCAGTCACATGAATTGATTGATACATAGCAGAACCTATTAATTTTCTTAGCACTTTGAGAAAGGTGTCTAACCTGTGCTTTTTGTCCGATATAAAACATTGTTCTACGTTTTAGCTCGAATTATACTGTTTTTATATACAGTTATTTTAGGCTTTATTATGTCTATCCGCAATTTAAAAGATGGCTCTACCAAACCTTGGATCTGCGAATGTTACCCAAATGGGCGAGCGGGAAAGCGTGTTCGTAAGAAGTTTGCGACTAAGGGTGAAGCTAAGGCTTTTGAGCTTCATACGATGAAGGAAGTTGACGATAAGCCATGGATGGGAGACAAACCAGATCATCGAAGACTCTCTCAACTTATCGAGCTTTGGTACTCACACTATGGTGCAACACTTGCCAATGGCAGTGTCATTCATAGTAAGTTTCTAAGAATGGCTAACGCGATGGGGAACCCTGTAGCGACCGTTTTCGTTGCAAAAACATACTCTGAATTCAGAAGTAACCGAATGAGTGGGCAAATTAGCTTTGTTGATGCGCGTTGGCAAAAAGGGGCACCTAGTATCGCAACGCTAAATTCAGAACTCGCGCGCTTTAAGGCTATGTTTGCTAAATTGAAGGAAATTGGAGAGTGGAAAGGACCGAATCCTTTAGAAGAAGTTAAGCCATTTAAAGATCACGAACGTACCATGTCTTTTCTTCATAAAGAGCACATTATTTTATTGCTTGAACACGTGTCTAAACACAACCGAACAGATATGCAGAAAATAGTGAAGCTATGTCTCGCCACTGGGGCTCGCTGGAATGAAGCTGCTCAACTGAAAGGCTCTCAGTTAAGCAAATATAAAGTTACCTTCACCAATACCAAAACTAAGAAGAATCGTTCTGTACCCATCTCTGAAGAGCTTTACAACGAGATATACAAACCAACCTCAGGGAAGCTCTTTGAAGAGTGCTATACACCTTTCTGCTACATATTGAAGAATAAACTTGGCATCACCCTACCCTCAGGGCAAGCCTCCCATGTTTTGCGTCATTCGTTCGCAAGTCACTTCATGATGAATGGCGGAAATATTTTAGTGCTAAGGGATATTCTAGGCCACTCCGATATCAGCATGACAATGCGCTATGCCCACTTCGCACCTGATCACCTAACTGAAGCAATTATCCATAACCCTCTTTCTAACCTGTAACCTACCGCCACAAAATTTTTTGCTCGGCTGTCGCCACTTTGTCGCCACTTGCCAAATTTCAGGTAAAAAAAGAGCCACTCTAAAGTGGCTCAATTCTTAAAATTTCAAACAAGTGTTTTAAACGTTACTCTTTACCGAATACGTTGTTCTCTTGCTCTTGTACACGGATGAAAGTCGTACGCTTAGTTAGCTCTTTAAGCTTTGCTGCGCCTACGTATGTACAAGTTGAACGTACACCACCAAGGATGTCCGAAATTGTGTGGTGAACTGAACCACGGAACGGAAGTAAAACAGTTTTACCTTCCGCAGCACGGTACTTAGCAACACCACCTGAGTGCTTGTCCATAGCCGACTGAGAAGACATTCCATAGAACTTCATGAATTGCTTACCGTCTTGCTCTACAACTTCGCCGCCTGACTCAGAGTGACCTGCTAGCATGCCGCCTAGCATTACGAAGTCAGCACCGCCGCCGAACGCTTTAGATACGTCACCCGCACATGAACAGCCACCGTCACCGATGATCATGCCGCCAAGGCCGTGTGCTGCGTCGCCACACTCGATGATTGCAGAAAGTTGAGGGTAACCTACGCCTGTTTTAACACGTGTAGTACAAACAGAACCAGGGCCGATACCAACCTTAACGATGTCTGCGCCAGCTAGGATTAGCTCTTCAACCATGTCACCCGTTACAACGTTACCAGCAGAGATAACTTTAGTCGGGAATTCAGCACGTACTTTTTGTACATACTCAACTAGGTGCTCTGAGTAGCCGTTAGCGATATCAATACAGATAAATACGAATTCGTCGCTAAGCGCCATGATTTGCTTAGTTTTCTCAAACTCAGCTTCAGAAGTACCTGTTGAAACAAATACGTTGTTCAGCGTTTTCTTGTCTGCTGTTTTTGCGAACTCAGCCCACTGCTCTACTGTGTAGTGCTTGTGTACTGCAGTCATAACACCGTGCTCTGCTAGAGCCGCTGCCATTTCAAAGCTTGCTACCGAATCCATGTTCGCTGCAATTACTGGAGTACCAGACCATTGACGACCGCTATGCTTGAATGTAAAATCGCGGGTTAATTCAACTTGAGAACGGCTTTTAAGGGTAGAACGCTTCGGACGGAAGAGTACATCTTTGAAACCTAACTTAAGTTCTTGTTCGATACGCATGATAATTTGTCCTGTAATCATATTACGTGTCGTGCGTTTTCGGTAAGCGTTGGCAGACGCTTTACTGAGTTTCGGACACAAAAAAACCGGAGCGTTGGCAGACGCTCCGGTTTTCAGCATTATAGGCTGTGATTTACTAACAGCAAGTCTGATATTTCATTTTTTTTTGTGCTATCCTCTCAAAGATTCCATATCTGGCAAAAGCTTCCCGCCCGTCATTTCCTACTAAATTCATAGTAATTAATAACTTAACAACATATTCACGCAAACGCTGTCGGTTTATTGCGCAAACGTTTCCCTTGCAAATTCGGCGAAAAAATCTTCGATAAGGCAAATTTGTGAAAAAAGTGCCCTTTAATCACATAAAAATCACACTTTTCTTGAATCAAAAAATGCGTTTTTTCTTAAATAATTTCATTTTTTTCTGACTTTTTTCGCTTCGAGTGCCGATCTCAGCCCTCTTTCATTAGCCCTGAAATTTATAAAGTACAAAGGCAAGATCGATTAGCACGTTCGAAACTTGGATGAGCGGGGTAAAGTCCACAAAATATGGCAGGTTAGATGCGCTTATTTATGAGAACCCAGCAGATACAAGCCGCTGTTGATAGAGCCTAACAACAACTCGACTAAAGTTAACGAACACGGAACGCCTTTCTTTAGTTCGAACTCATTACTACAGGATCAGATACAAAAATGGCCAAGGGGATTAACCTTGGCCATTTTTATTTGGTTTTCAGAGTGCTCTTATAAGGCGATTCAATTTTCACCTTAAGGTACGTCAAGCCTTTTTCTGAGACATCAGAGCTTCAGCAGTCGCATCTTGAATCGACAAGAACAAGGATGTCACTTGCCCAGTTGGAGAACGCATCGGGTTAAGCGTGACGTTCTGATACATAAAGTCAGCTTGCTGAGTTACTGGCCTCACGTTGCGGCACTTAAACAGATAAGGCCTTTGTTGCCACGTTATGAAGCTACGGCAGCCTAGGTCATAAACCGGTTTTGTTTTAAGCCTAAACCACTCTTCAGGAATTTCAGGGAATAACTCAAAGATCGACTTACCGATCGCATCATGCGATTGCTTACCGCTATGGTGCGTCATGAAGCCATTCCAAACTTGTACCTGAAAGTCACGGTTAATGACCACCAGCCCCATATCGACGTTTTGAACCATGTCTACCATCCAGTGGAACTGTTCAAATTCAGCAGGAAGATTCAGCATATTAAAACTCCTCCATTAGGTAGGCCAATTTGTTGTCTAGAAGAGGCAGAGACTCATCAACGAACATAAATAGAAGATCACAACGGATGGACGTGCCGTCTATGTTGTAGCTGACTTCGAACGTCATGGTCTTTTTAAATGAGCCGCTGGTATTTTCAATCACCGAATCAATCGAGATGTGTTGACCTAGCAGCACAGGAGAGCTCTGGAAGAAACGAACTTCTGATTGCTCCCCTAACCCATTCAAGAAAGAGCCGACTAAGATGTTCGATACATCCATCAACAACTCTAATTCTTCTAGCTGCTCGCTTTCTGTTGGCACCTTCATGAGCTTCTTAAGATCGCTCACACTGGAATCACTCAACAAAACTAGCGCTTCACCTGCAATGCCTTCTCCACTGAAGCCTTGGCAAACACCCGACACTTGGTCATTGTCAGCCAAGTCACGAAGTGCCATGTGCAATTCGCTCACTTCGAAGATGTTAACGTTCGGCAGCGGTAGGTGAACAAACACATTAAAGTGACGAGCCAGTGCATCAGCGGCACGGCCTATCGCTACGTTCGCGACTTCCATATAGATATCGCGTCTGCGAAGTATTGGCAGTTCTAAAGCGGTTGGGGTAATGATTTGAGGTTGTTTTGGCGGCTCGACATGCTCACGTAAAATGGCTTTTAGCGCTTCTTTATCGATCGGCTTTTGCAAAAATGCTTTGGCGCCAAGATCCAGCACCTTCTGTTGTGCTTTTGGTTGTATGTCACCAGAAACAACGACAACTGGCGTGGTATCGCCTAAACGTTGCATCTCTTCCAATGTGCCATAGCCGTCTAATTCCGGCATGGTTAGGTCGAGGAACATCAATTTGAATTGGTTTTTAGCGAGCTCTTCAAGTGCATTAAGCCCATGAACAGCAAAAGTTATATCTGCATTTAGAGAACTAGGCAGTGACCGAGCCATCTGCTTCCTTGCTAACGCAGAATCATCACATATAAGAACTGGGAACGACATAAATGCACCACTGACAAATTAAAGCTAATTCGACCGAGTGTAACAGAACATTATGGTATCAGGTACGGGGTGAATGGATTTATGTGCAGATTATTAGTAAGAATGATGAAACAGGTGGGTAAGCTATTATTTCGCATTATTCTTCATGAAAAACAATATGCTACAAAGGTAATAGCCAATCCTTGCTGTTGAGTAATAGCACTATTATATTTAACAGCAGCCTTAACAAGCGGGTTTATTAAGGCTCGACTGACTCATTCATTGAACGGCTTTATGTAGCCATGATAGAGAGCTATCCAACAAAGCTAATGCAAGAGAACTAGAACTGATATGAAGGCCATAAAATCAGTAATGCGAAACGTATGATCACAGCAAATACCAACAACGCGATCCCCAGGCGATACCATTTGTATTCGGCGATGTTCATTGGGATACGCTTGTAGAACATCGTAATCACGCCTTTCCAATCACTACTGCGTCTTCCGTACTGCATCATGCTCGTCAAAACAAACAGTGCGCCAAGCACTAACATTCCTTTTTCAGCCCAGAACAATCCAACTTCCATTTGTGTATTCCTTGATAAAACGGTGAGCAACTCAAATCATTCTAGTCACCTTTTAGCTCGGTTTCTGTAAGACCAAGGTCTAAATTACGAAGTACGCAATTTAGGGCTTATAGGTCATTGTTGGTAATTGATAGTTCTCGGTCAGCAATACAACGTTTATCGTTCAAGGTTCCATGGTAAAGGCGAGCATCACAAGCAAATCACGTATAAGCATGATTCGACAAATCTGGAGATTGGTTGTTCTTTTGAATGACACGCATCAATTGGATAAGCAGCAGAATACCTGTCACGCCTAAGCCAACACCGATTCCGCCCCAAATCCCTGCCAATTCGAACTTAGGCATCAAATACCAAGCCGCAGGTAAGCCAAATACCCAGTAACCGATGGCAGTCATCACGGTTGGCATAGAGACAATCTTCATGCCTCTTAGCAGGTTAATCGCCAGTAGTTGCCAAGCATCAACAATAAAGCACAAAGCAACGACCCAAATCACAGAAGCCAGTAGTGAAGTCATAGCACCCGTGCCATCGTCTAACTTGAAGATAGAAGCGATCATCTCAGGCCATATAATGAACACGGCCGACAACGCCACACTCAACACCGACACCAATATGAAGCTTTGAATCGAGGTTCTTTTTATTCCTTCGTAGTTACCCGCGCCAAAATCACGGCCAACCAAAATCGCCGCAGCTTGTGAGAAACCAAAATTGAAGTTCCAAGTAAAGCTTAAACATTGCAGCAAGATTTGGTGCAAGGCTAACGAAGCAATACTGATCGTGCCCGCCATCAAGGTGCCACCGTAAATCAAGCCATGCTCAAGTAAAGCAGCCAAGCCGATAGGTAGACCCATCAACAACAATGGGCTCATCAACTTGATTGAATACTCTTCTGTATTTAGCCAAGGGGCGAACTGCTTAAACTCGTCACGCTTAAATACCCAAACCGTATATCCAACCATCACGATAAATGCCGCGATAGCCGTACCAAGCCCTAAACCTGTTAAGCCCATGTCTAATTGGAAGGTGAGAAAGTAGCTCACTGGCACATTCAGAATTACGGTGATAATCGACATCACAAGAATGGAGCGCACGTTGCCAAACGCACTGGTTAAGCCACGAAGTACCAACAAGATAAGCGAAGGCAACATTACCCACTTCAAAGCATGGACATATTCCATGGCTAAAGTGATCACTTCTGGTGGCTGTTTGGCTGCTTCTAATACCAACGGAGCAAACCAGAAGCTGGCCATTAAGGTCACGCTGAGCACGAATGCCAACATGGTTGCGCCTTTCACCGCCAATCTAATTTGAGTATTACCAAACTCAGGGCGAGCTACGCGCTGACCATAAGCAATCGCAATCAAGTTCGCGACACAACCCACGGTGCTGCTCGCAATAATGAAGATGAAAAAGTAGATTGAGGCACCTAAGCCACCAGCCGCAAGGGCTGACACACTGATACGCGACATCATCCAAACATCAGTAAGGACTAAAGCCATAGAGATCAGCTGTGAAATGATCAAAGGGAATGCAAGAGTGAGTATTTTTTTCATGAGCGCCTCAGGTAATTTCGCCCAAAATACGATCGATGAGGCTAGCGTTCAATTGATAAATTTGCGACTCTAACATTCCATAAACTCATGCGAACGAATTATGACCCCATATCCTAGCTTGCCATCATCACATAATGGCTTAAAAGCCTTTGAAGCTGCCGCAAGGCTGATGAGCTTTACGCTGGCTGCCGAAGAGCTGCATGTGACACAAAGTGCGATCAGCCGACAGATCAAACAGCTTGAAGATGAGTTAAACGCATCACTGGTTATTCGTAAGCATCGAGCCATAGAATTAACGGTACAAGGTCATGATTTGTATGTGGCTTTGCGAGAAAGCTACGGTAATATCGAAGCTGTTATCGCCTCTTGGAGTGAGCCCAAGCAGAAGCGTATCGTGATCAAAGCGACTCTGAGTTTCGCGACGCGAGTATTGATCTCCAAAGTTCGGGAATTAAACGAGCGTTATCAAGATCATGAGATAGTCATTGTTCCTGTGATTGAGGAAGACGAATCGATTAATAGTAGTGAGTATGATCTACTGATCTTCCACACGCGTTTCAAAAAACGCTATGACAAGGCACCTGACATTACCTTCTTGCGTGAAGAGTTCATGGCGCCGGTTTGCTCTACTAGTTTAACCACCAAAGACACCGACCTTGATTCAATCTTAACCTTGCCAAGGCTGCATCCAACCTTAGATCATCACGACTGGAAAGTGTGGCTGGCCGATGTTGAATTCCCACCAAAGAAACCTGTCAGAAATACCAGCTTCTTGTCTTTAGATATGGCGCTCAGTGCCTGTCTATCCGGTGAAGGGGTTACGGTCACGGATCTGTTGTTAGTTCAACAAGATCTCCAACGAGGCTTCTTGTACTGCCCTAGAAATGCAAAAATCCAACACAGTGCTTGGACTTACTTCATGCACCAGCGTAGTCACACGCCTATCATCAACGACCTTATTGAATGGCTTAGAGAAGAGACAACAAAAGAGATCGAGTTGCTGAAAGTACTCGCACAGCAATATCAATGGTTTGGTGTAATAGAACAGGACAAAGACTTTGGTCGGCTCTTCTAAACTAAGTTATGATTCCTTTTCCCTCAGCCTATTGATATTTTTATGTCTTCTTTCTCTTTTTCACAAATCCCTGTTGGGGTTCGATTCATGATCCTCTCCGCTTTTGGATTCGCACTGATGTCAGCTTGTGTGAAATACATCAGCAATTATGGCATTCCTGTATTCGAAATCGTTGCAGCAAGGGCTTTGGTGTCTTTGATCATCAGCTACATCGACGTAAAACGAAAAGGCATTTCGATCTGGGGTAATAACAAACCTTTGTTGTTTGTTCGTGGCGCAGTAGGTACTGCAGCACTGATGTGTGTTTACTACGCTGTGACCACTTTGCCATTAGCCGAAGCGACCATTCTACAATACGTACATCCGGTCTTTACCGCGTTGCTCGGTGTGTTGTTCCTGAAAGAACGCGTCCAGAAATCGACCATGATCTGCATTGCATTCTGCCTAGCGGGATTATTGGTGATGGTTCAACCAAGCATGAACAGCGGCGCGAGCAGCGAGTTACCGCTATTCAGCATTATGGTGGCGTTATGTGGTGCGTTTGGTAGCTCAATTGCTTATGTGATTGTGAGAAAGCTGAGCCAGACGGAAGACAGCTCTGTCATCATCTTCTACTTCCCACTGGTTGCTCTGCCAATATCGACAGTCCTTATTTGGAACGACTTTGTATGGCCAAGTCTATTCTTAACCGTGATGCTCGTGTTAGTCGGTATTTTCACTCAGATAGGCCAATACGGTTTGACCAAAGCGATGCAGACTCAAGCGGCGGGTAAAGCTTCGGCTTACTCATACGTCCAGATAGTCTTCTCGGCACTGTTAGGCGTGTGGATCTTTAATGAAATTCCATCGGTTTGGACTTATCTAGGCGGTGGCCTGATTGTGACTGGCGCGCTGATTAATGTGTTTGGCAAACAACTGTTGGTGCCTTTTAAGGCTAAATAAACAACCCAACAACTGAGCTAAACATCAGCTAAATAATCAGCTATTGCATAGACCTAAAAAGGGCATTGCGGATTATTCCACAATGCCCTTTTCTATAAATGCTCTCTAGCGCGCTTTCATTCAGCTAACCAACTTTAACAAAGCGGCGTATTACGTAACTAACTCGTGGCATTTCGTAACTTAGGGTCATCACTTAGGTATTCAACGAACTCGATTTCAAAGCCTGCCGGATCCACAAAGTAGACATTTTTTCGATAAGGTTCTTCAGCGCCAGGTTTAGCAATCGGGAAACCCGCATCGATAAGACGTTGAGTGACGCTTTCGATATTATTGGTCACATAAGCGAAGTGCGCGAGGCCAACAGAGTGCCCTGCCAAATCTCTGTTTTCACCCTCACCGTGATCACTCAATGCGATGTATTGGTACTCGTCGCCAAAATGCAGCCAGTTACGTGGCTTACCTGACCACTCCCCTTTTCCCTCATCACGAACATACCAATGAGGGAACGCCGCTTTATAGAAAGCCAGCATTTCTGGGATATCTTTTACCACTAAATTCACATGTTCAAGTTGGATCATTCTTCTCTCCTTAAAGTATTCTCGTAAGCAACGTTGCATATCCTAATACCTCAAGTTAAGTTGAGGTAAAGCACTAATTTGCATTTATTTCGAGAACGTCTTTAGAGACCAAATTGTCGTATTTGATGCGATACAAGCTTTAAGTTTAGACGACCTAATCCAATGTGACTCAACTCAACCACAAGAGTTAGCAAACCCATGGTGTATCACTGAGATAAGACGACCCAACAACTGCTTCTTGCTCAATATATACACACATTAATATCCCCTTATTGACTGATACATCAAGTTACAATTCGATTTCATATTAGCCAACAAAACTGATCTGGGTTAATAAACTAGTTTCACAATAACCTTATTTTTATTGGGGTCAGATAATTAATAAAAAGGAAGTTAAAGTGAAAAAATTATTAGCACTTGGTATCGCAGCGGTAATCTCGGCTCCAGCAGTAGCCGACCACAACACAATCAATGGTATGGATTTTGGTCCACTCGCAAAGTTAGTCGGCACATGGAAATCAGTCGAAACTGGCGGCGTTGATATTTCTCCAGGCCAAGAAGGCACAGAAGTGGGTGCAGGTGGTCCCGCGGTTACACCATTCTATGAAGTAATGACGTTTGAGGTTGCGGCAGATGCAACCAATGCCAGCGATCAATATCTGGTTGCTCTGTACTACAAACAAGAAGTATTCAGAAAGGCCGACGACTCTAAGTTCCACGATCAACGTGGCTACTTCATCTACGACCAAAAAAATCAGGTCGTCTACAACTCTTACTGCGTACCACGCACCACATGTGTCACCGCAGAAGGCCCTGCCGGCGATACAATGACGTTAGTTGCGTCTAAGCGTGGCATCGCTGAGTCCGAATACATGACGGACAACGCAACCACCACGGGCTTCACGATGAACATTAGCATTTCAGACGATACGCTGACGTACTCTCAAACAACAGGCTTAGAGATCTACGACAACGCATTTGCTCATACAGATTCAAGCACTCTAATTAAAGTGAAGTAGATTCAAATACAAACGCCTTTCACAGCGAAGTGAAAGGCGTTTTTCTGTTGTACTTGTAACAACAAACAAGTTTAACTAGATTGTGTATCAACCTTGGCGTAACGGTTGGCTAGCACTGCACAGTAAAAGATCTGAATCGGGTGATAAAGCATGATTGGTAGTAATATCATCCCTAGATTAGGGTTGTGAGCAAAGATCACCTTAGCCATAGGAATACCTGCCGCTAAGGTCTTCTTAGTACCACAGAATACTGCCGCGACTTCATCTTGATGATTGAATCCAACCTTTCGGGCACTCCATTGAATGCCGTGTACCATCACCATCAATACCACTAAACAAATCACCGCTGACAGCAACAACAGCATTGGTGAAAAGTCGCTCCAAATACCGTGTTCAATAGAGTCACAGAAAGCACTGTAGACGATCAGAAGTATCACGTATTTATCTAACTTATTGACCACTGACTTGTGTTTCTGAGTCCATTCAAAAAGTAACGGGCGCATCAACTGGCCGACAATCATTGGCAATAGCAGCATTTTAGATATAGAGATCACCGATTCCATCAGGTTTAGCTCTGCACCTTCCAATCCCATAAAGAGCTGGATCAGTAGAGGCGTAATGAACACGCCTAAAATACTAGAAAGTGATGCATTGAATATCGCACCCGGTAGGTTTCCTTTTCCAATCACCGTCATCGCGACCGAAGACGAAATCGTACTCGGTAATACGAAGAGGTAACAGAAACCAAAGGCCAGAGCTGCTGGCATATAAGCGACAAAGCCTTGCCCGAATATCACCCAAAGCAGTGGGTAAACTAAGAATGTCGCGCTTTGTACAAAAACATGCAGCTTCCAATTCGAAAGCCCCTCAAGAATGGCTTTGGGAGACAAACCCAAACCGTGTAAGAAAAACACCAAAGCGATGCCGAGAACAGTCACCGTATCGAGATGAAGTACCCCACCCGATTTGCCCCAATCCGGCGTAAAAACAGCAACGACCATAGCCACCACCATCCCTACAAGAAACCATTCCTTTTTCAGTTTTTCTATCATGTTGACACGCACTTTCTGTAGATTCCATTTCAGCCAATAACAAGGCTCCGACGCTATTTATCCTATCGACTCTAATTTTAATTAACCACCATAAACGTAAATTAAGCTTGTCTTTATCTTGAGGGTTAACATCGTTATTAAGTTTGTTACACCCGTTTTGCTCAGGATTAATCGGATGTATGGAATGACGATGAAAATATTAGAAAACAGAGGTTTATCGAGAAGATAAGATCACTTTCAGTGATCGGAACACAAAGGCAAGCCGTAGGGACAGCAATCAAACAGTAACAAATTTAGATACCAATATTCAGCCTATTACCAATAACTACTCAGCGGGAGCAAAACATGGACAACAGAATCACCATTATTGAATTTCTCAGAGTATTTGAGTTTATTCGCTCTTCCGGTGAGCAACGGGACAACAAATATCTAGTTGGCGAAATGACGGCTTGGCATGATTACGACGGTTACACCTGTTGGCTAAGCTATAAAGACGTCACGGTGACGCTGATGTTTCACGGTTCGCTAAAAATTGAGTACGACAACGCTTCAAATTACTCTGAATTTATTGAGCATTGTATGGGTATGCTTGCCACTGAACCTTCTCCATAAAACGCGAACAGACTAACGGCTAACGGAGACAATCATGAACGAAACGGCTTCATTGCTTAAGCGAAGACACCCTTTGTGGCTAGTACTCAGCCTCTCCTTTTTATGGTCTCAAGTATCTGTAGCAGGCATAGGTATGATTGATTTTATACAACCGAACGAACATAAGAATTGGACAGCGACCAACGACAATGTGATGGGCGGCATCTCAACAGGCGAGCTTGTTTACGAAGGCGAGACGAGTCAATTTAAGGGCGAGCTATCGTTAGAAAATAATGGGGGGTTCAGTTCCATAAAGCGCTCCATTAAATCACCAGCCCATGAAATAGATAGCGCAGAGCTAGTATTCGTTGGTGATGGTCGCACTTACCAACTGAGGCTCACAACATCGAAAGATGGTAATCGAGTTCAATACAAACACGATTTCGATACGATAAAGGGAGTGCGGCTTAACAAGGTGTTCCACTTCAATGATTTTCAAGCGGTGTTCAGAGGTCGGCTACTGAGCGATGCGCCGGAACTTAAGGCACGAGACATCAAACAAATCGGTTTTTTGATTGCGGACAAACAGCCCTCGCCTTTTGAGCTAGACCTAATACAGCTTCACTTCAGAACATCGAAACCTATCACATCACCAGAAGCTGACTAAACTGAAAACAAACAAAAGCCCCTGAAACCTTTTGACTAGCAATCAGATATCAGGGGCTTCTTCTATTTAAACCGTCAACGACTCAAAACAACGACGGATTAAAACATCAGCAATTAGTATTTGATGGCAGTTTTACCAATCGAGGCACTGCTCTCAATGCGTTGGTGTGCATCTTTGATTGTATCCACACTAAAGCCATTTAGGGTCGTGGTTAAAGTCGTTTTAATACGGCCCGAATCAATCAGATTCGCAGCTTGGAATAAGATGTCTTGCTGCTTCTGGATATCTTCGGTGTTAAACAATGAACGCGTGAACATCAGCTCCCAAACAAAGCCTGCTGATTTTCCTTGCAGCGCTGATAAGTCAATTCCACCGTCAAATTCAACAATCGAACTGATCATGCCTTGCGGTGCGATCAACTCAACCATCGCATCCCAGTGCCCTTTTGTATCAGCAACATTGAAGATGTAGTCGACATGTTGAATGCCTTGCTCTCGGACAGACTCAACAAGGTTACGGTGGTTCACCACATAGTCCGCTCCCATATCTCTTACCCACTGTTCAGTTTCGGGTCTTGAAGCTGTTGCGATAACATTGAGGTTGGTCAGTTGCTTAGCCAGTTGAATCGTAATTGAACCAACGCCGCCCGCTCCACCAATGATCAGGATAGACTTTTTCTCTTCAGGACGAACACGTAGGCGGTCAAACAACGCTTCCCATGCCGTAAGCGTTGCTAGTGGCATAACGGCTGCAGCTTCATCAGAAAGGCTCTTCGGCGCTTTAGCGGTAATACGGTAGTCCACAGCTTGGTATTCTGCGTTAGCACCCATGCGTGTTACGTCACCCGCATAGTACACACGGTCACCGACTTTGAAGCCTTCAACGTCAGCACCTTTGCCAACAACTTCACCGACTGCGTCATAGCCCAGCACTTTTGGCTGTTCAAGAGTTTTGTCTTTGGCATTACGAATACGAATTTTTGCGTCAGCAGGGTTGATAGAAGTCGCGCTCACTTTTACCAGCAAGTCATTATTTTTTAGTTCTGGCAGACTCGTTTCAAACTCAAACAAACTGTCTTGTTCTGTAATCGCAAGTGATTGAGTAAATCCGATAGCTTTCATTTTTGATGGTAGTGACATTGTGCTTTCTCCTTGAATTAGACGAGTTAATCTTAGTCAATTCTCACTCTAGATAAACCGCCTAATATTTTAATAATTCTCAAATAATTTTTGATAATGGTGTTACCGCTATCTGGGTAATGCAGACATCTAACTGCACTACCACGGCTGAAAGGTTAAATCAGGCCTTTCTCAATCAACCAATCATGTGTCACTTGATCTTGTGTTTTACCTTCACGGCAAACTTTGTAATCCAGCTCTGCGATGATGTCGTTCGAGAAACGTAGCGAATCCAACTTCTGAATCTGTTGTTCGCTGAACAGGTGCTTCTTATCATCTCTTAAAAGAAGTACCGCTCTATCAACAATTCCGAGTAGGCCTTTTGGTTCTTTGAGCTCCCGAATATCGTAACGATAGTGCAAAAACTGAGGTTTCCACAGTGGCACTACCACCCACTCTTTGTCTGCGACCGCACTTTCAAAGGCACTGAAGCAATCGTCTTCACTGCCAGGAAAGAACTGGTAACCAGCATCGCTCAGGCCATAGTCTTTCATCATCTGGATAGAGAAGCGTGTGATGCCAGCGCCGGGGTTGATACCTTGGATGGTCGAGTTCATTTTCTTGACCACTTCGGCTTTTAATAAATCAAAGACTTCAGAAACCGCCTCTTCAGGCACATAGTCTGGCACGCCCCACAAAGCATAAGGTTCATAATGAAGCCCAAGCTCGATAAGCGGTTCAACTTCTTCAACGCCAGCTTTGTAGATACCGTGACTTGATGGTAACCACGCAGAAGAAAGCATATCCACTTGGCCTGTTTTCAGCTTTTCAAAGTTCTCCTGATGTGGAGAGAAAATGCGCTCTACCTCAAAGCCCATGGCTTTCAATACATTGGCAACCAATGATGCGGTCGTACGGTGGAACGACAAATCCGTTACACCCATTGTGATTTTCTTAGTCATCTTATCCCCCTAGATCGTAGGCTTCGTCCATACAGTGCGTACTGCGCTACGTTGTCGATATGGGAAAATGATAGTGAGAAAATTACTAATTTAAAACAGCCTCACATTTGAATTATTATCAAATTAGTTTTGACAATTAAGTGTTTGAAGCTAACTTAGAAGCGATAAGTAGAGATAACCCATTTGCAGATTGTGATGGGGAAATATCCCAACGCCATGTTTAGAACATAATTCAATACAGGTAGATAATATGCTTCTTGAAGACTTACAGGTCATTTTGAAAGTGGCGGAGTTTCGCAGTATCACCGCTGCAGCCACCAACCTCGATATGCGTACTGCCACAGCAAGTGCAGCGGTAAAACGTGTTGAAGCGGCACTCGGTGCAGAGTTGTTTGTTAGAACCACACGCCACCTTAGGCTCTCTTCAGCAGGCGAGCGTTATTTACCGGAATGCGAACAAGCCTTAAAGATGTTGGATCAAGCAAAGCTCAATATGCGCGAAGAGCTCGGTATTCTTGACGGTGAAATTCGCATAGCGCTTTCATCAGATCTAGGACGCAACCTAATCACACCTTGGTTAGATGAGTTCTTGCTTGAATACCCAAAGGCGACGCTTCGCACTAGCATCAGCGATAGCAATATCGACTTCTACCGAGATTCCGTCGATATGGCGCTGCGTTACGGCTCTCCGACCGATGCGAACATGTATGGTTTCAAGATATGCGATGTGCCGAGGATATTGTGTGCGGCTCCTGAATACTTGGCTGAAATGGGCACACCAAAACACCCGAGTGACTTAGCTCAGCACAATGGTTTGCTTTACCAACTCCATGACATGTTGCAAGACGAGTGGGTGTTTAACGATGGTACTCAAGATCATAAAGTGAAACTAAAAGGAAATCGCGCTTCGAACGACGCAGACCTTGTAAGACGTTGGTGTATCGCAGGTAAAGGGGTGGCAATAAAATCTTGTCTAGACATGTCTCCTCACCTGCTTTCAGGCGAAGTGGTTAAAGTTATGCCTGAATTTAAGCCGACACCTACCGAGCTGTGGTTAGTGTGTCCAAGTCGTCAATCCATCACCCCTACTGTGCGTCTACTGAGAGATTTATTCAGAGAGAAAACCGCTGAGATCCTTTCGCAACTGAGCAAACAAGGCATTACAGAAGGCACAACATCTTAAGGTTTAATGTCGCTTATATAAGAAGCAGAGAGACAAAAAAGGCGTTAGCGAACTTCAATTCGCTAACGCCTTTCATCATTAGAACATCATAGCTGCATGATGAACCTTAATAAGAGTACTTAGTTTAATACTCTTAATACAAAAGCTTAGTTTGACTCGTCTTCAACATCGCAGTCTGCGCAGCACTGAAGAGCAATCTCATGTTCGAAGGTGATGGTGTCTTTACCTTCTTCAAGTAGCTCTGCGATTTCGTCTGCCACTTCTTTTTCATCATCCGCTTCGATTCCGCTTGCTAGCTCTTCTTCTGAATAACCGAAGAAGTTCAGTAGTAAATACTCACGCGCTTCATCTTTCGTACAAACCACGTCCGCTGAAAGATCAGGAGTAACCTCGCCTTGTGCAAGTGTTGCTGTCACTTGTGCGATAGCATCGTCTTTCATCGCAGGCGTTAACCAACCAAGATCAGTACTTACTGTCGTTTTTTTACAGTCGAAGCAAGGCAGTTGGTGAAAGTAGTATTGAAAGGTAGTCATAGGTAAATTCTTCTTTAAATGTTGTATAGCGAGATTATGCGCGTTTTGTAGCAAAATACTATCTCAATCACAACCTGAAACCGCTTCGTTCTAAGTATTTTTCAAGCTCCGCGCAAGCTGATGTGATCATCCTATAAAAGCGCTGTTTTGCGCATGCTTACTCAGCTTTACGCTTGTTTACATTTGTACGGGTAATATATGCCTTATCAGATAACAAGCGTGGCACCTCACAAATATTTTGGCTCTTGCTTAGTTTCGTCGCTCCAGCTGTTAGCTATGAGATCACGGCTTACTTAACTACTTAGCTACTTAGCTCGGATTTGTTTGAAATAGCTTTGTTTTCAATTAACTTACTTGCACTTGGCTTATTTTGAACCACGCTTATTTAAATAACCCCTTCTCGGATACCCAATCAATGATCATCAAAAAATATCAAGCCCTTGCCCTTTCATCGGTTGCTTTGCTCGCTACAGGCTGCTCACCATCATCAGATACGCCTTCGGTCAGCAACATCAGTGATTACCAAGGCTCAGCGAGTATTACTCAGGGTGTGGCGACCACCGTTGAATCGAATCTCTTTGAGTGTGCAAACGGACGTAGCCGAGTGGCGGGCGTTGGGGAAATTACGGACTCAGAAGGAAAGGTTTGGACGGTTCCAGCCAAGAACAACTTTGCGACAGGGCCAAAAGCCTTTGATCTTTATGAAGAGTGCTCAAACACCACACCAAGCAGCCTAGCCGAAGTCGATCAAAGCTCTGTACCTGTAGCGATAGTGGATCAAGACGGTGAGGAAATAACAGGTTATATTTTTGCCGATAACTATTTCGAACTTTATATCAACGGCAAGTTAATCGCGGTAGACACCGTTCCTTTCACACCGTTTAACTCAAACATCGTCAAATTTAAGGTGAAGAAGCCTTACACGATTGCGGTGAAAGTGATTGATTGGGAAGAAAACCTAGGTCTTGGCAGCGAAGATAACCGCGGAAAGGCATACCACGCTGGCGATGGTGGCTTTATCGCGAGCTTTAGTGACGGAACCGTGACAGGACCAGAATGGCAAGCACAAACCTTTTATACCTCACCGATTTATGACCTGACTTGTTTGAGTGAAGTGGACGGGAAGCGTCTTTCTGAAAGCTGCACCACGGAAGGAACTGACCACGGTCAAGATGCCTACGCCGCTCATTGGGAAACACCAACCAACTGGATGAACCAAGAGTTCGATTCAACATCTTGGCCTCAAGCATCAGTATATTCAGAAGACGATATTGGCGTGAACAATAAAAAAGCGTACATGAACTTTATCGAAAAATTCAGTGGTGCTGGCGCAAGCTTTATCTGGTCGACAAATGTCGTTCTCGATAATGAAGTGCTACTGAGATACGAAGTTAAGTAGCTTTATTCCTTTGTAAGCAAGCCCAGTCACAAGTATGACTGGGCTTACTACTCAAACAACTTGCTGGTGTTTCTAATTCACAGCGAACCTGATCATAATCTTGAGTCGTTTCATTACGACGAAGTTTGCGAAGTCTTGCTTGCTCCACGTGACTTAGCTTTGTAATTGTGTAACCAGCAACAAAACAACCCGATACACAAACCCCAAAATGCACTGCCGATTCCCAGTAAATTAGTACCAGAAGCAGTGAATAAGAAAGTAAGCAATGCGGGTTCTCGGTAATGACTGTCTGCCATTGATACCGCAAGGCAATTCATCAAGGTCGGCATCACCGCTAAGCCAGCAACCGCAATGACAATCTCGGAGGGCACAGCGCTAAACAGCGACACAAATGACATACCCATCACGCCAGCTAACAAGTAAAACCCGCCCATACAGATCCCCGCCATGTAACGTGTCTTTGGATTACTATCCGCATTCGGGCCCATACAAATAGCGCCCGTAATCGCTGCAAGGTTATACGCAAAACCGCCAAATGGTGCGAAGATCAAACCTGTCACCCCAGTGGTAGTAATGATCTTCGATGAATCGACTTGGTATCCGTTCGCTTTTAGAACCGCAAATCCCGGTAAGTTCTGTGAAGCCATCGTCACTATAAACAATGGGATACCGACACTGAACAACGAAAAGAACTCAAAATCGGGCGTAATGAACACCGGGGTCGTTAATCCCATAGTTACCTGACTAACATCGAGTTTGCCAAAACCCACACACATGACCAGTGCGATGATGAAAATGCTTGGGATCAGTAAATTTCCTAACCGCGCTTTCGCCAGAATAAATACAGCAAGCATGACCGCTACGACTTGTGCCTCTTCCATTAGCGACGTGAACAAACCCAAACCGAATTGCAATAGAATCCCCGCGAGCATCGCAGAGGCAATCGATGTTGGGATCTGTTTTAGGACTTTCTCAAATATCCCCGCTAATCCAACTAACGTGATCAACATCGAACTGAACAAAAACACGGCTACAGCCTGATTCATTGTCAGCCCTTCAAGCGATGTGATTAACAACGCCGCTCCAGGCGTCGACCACGCTGTAACCACAGGCTTCTTGTAATGAAACGAGAGCAGTATTGTGGTTACGCCCATGCCAATTCCCAACGCCCAAAACCATGACGCCACTTGTTCTTCGGTTGCTCCAGCACTCATTGCCGCTTGGAAAATAATCGCCGCGGCGCTCGCATAACCAATGAAAACAGCGATAAAGCCGGTACTGACGTGAGAAAATTTTAGCTTAGTCATGTTAATTTATTCCTGTGTGCGTTATAACGTCCATAGACTGAACTTAGCACCCGTGCGCTATAACGCACAACTAATTTTTGAGAAACTTGTAGAGAAAATATGCAAACAGAAATTAAAGTCGGCGTTAACTTGAAACGCCTTCGCCAAGAAAAAGGCTGGAGCTTAGACAAAACAGCGAAAGCAACAGGCGTGAGTAAAGCAATGTTAGGACAAATTGAACGTGGAGAATCCAGCCCGACAGTCGCTAAGCTCTGGCAGATAGCTTCTGGATTCGAGGTGTCACTTTCGAGCTTTATCGCGGCTAGCCCAAACAGTGAACTGACGAGTTTATTCAGAGATGCAAACGAACTAAGGCATGAAGAATACAACATTGGCTTTTTCGTCAGTTTGTTGTTTCCTTTTGAGGAAGCACTAGGATTTGAAATATTCGAACTCACCCTAGCACCCGATTACCAGCATGAATCCGCCCCACATAACGCAGGCGTCACTGAGCACATCTTATGCATTTCAGGAGAGATGGCCGTGATGTTTGATGATGAGTGGCATACGTTACGCGCAGGACAAGCCATTCGCTTCAATGCCAACCAGACCCATGCCTACAAAAATATCGGTGAAGGAAACGCCGTATTTCATAATGTGATTCACTACCCTAATAACAAGCAATAGTGCCGGATTTGGTGCTAACGGATGTTTAGCTCTAACCGGATGTTCAGCGCTAACGAAAGAGCTGGCAGACCACTGGCTGTTACTAACTTAAAGCGACTATACGTTGACGACCATGCTGCCATCTTCGGCTTGATAACGAGCCCATAGTTGAGAGAGGTTTTCTTTATTAAGCTGTATCTCTTTTTCTTTCAGAAACGTTTCGTTGTGCAGCTTCGAATACGAGCGCTCAGCAAGGTCACAGCTAAATGTAACGATGGTTTTCCCTTTCCCCATTCTAGCCGCAGCGTATAGCGCACCTGCTACGTTCAACGACGAACTGCTTCCTAGAAGAATACCGTCATGTTCCGCAACAAGGCGGGATATCGTCACCAAATCCTGATCGGGAAGCGTGATGGCACGATTGATTTTTGCCTGCCTGAAATTTTCAACCGTTCGCATGATCCCTATGCCTTCCGTGAACGAACTTCCCGTTGATTGATAGTGTCCATTACGTAGAAACGAATAAATGCCGGACCCATTTGGGTCAACTAACCAAGTTTCGAGATTGGGTTGCTGCTCAGATAGATAGTGTGAGTTTCCGGCAATGGTTCCACCCGTCCCCACCACTGAAACTAGAGCATCAATATTCCCCTGTGTTTGCTGCCAGATCTCAGGTCCAGTATTTAAATAGTGCGCTCGATAATTACTGAGATTTTCAAACTGATCTGCCCACCAATAACTCTCATTTTCGACACCAATCCGCTTAGCCGTGTGGTAAAAATGTTCAGGGTTTGCAAAAGGACAAGGGTCGACCAATAACAGTTCAGCATTATAAAGCGAGATCATGCGCTCTTTCTCTTGTGCCTGCCCTTTTGGCATCACCACCAACATTTTGTAACCAAGGGATTTAGCGACCAGAGCAAGTCCTATTCCCGTATTACCAGCAGTCCCTTCAACGATTGTCATTCCCGGCTTAAGCTTACCGGCTTCTATTGCATCCATAACCACGGTGTTTTTCAAGGTAGTT
>NZ_JBFRPK010000034.1:0-61400 GCF_041471965.1 Vibrio sp. 10N.261.51.A3 | reverse complement strand
CGCGATGAACCTTTTTTTATCCACCTAGAACAAGTGTCTAGTCAACTTAGAAGAAGGTTTTTAGTGAATTCTTCAAAATATTTGGGGTAGATCTAAAACAGAACTAAGCCTGATATTGACCGCGCCAATATGGTGCAACTCCCTTAATTGGTGCAATTAATTTTAAGCATCCCTCCATCCCAAATATCCAAAAAAGTGCAGTGGTAATTTTAACCCTTTAAAATCAAAAGCTTAAAGGAAAAATTGTTGCACGAAAATTACGTGAGCGTGTTGGAACGCATCTTGCGTTTACTGTTGAGTCTTTAATTAATTACGACATCAATTCGCACGGTTCTAGTGCAATTGAGACAAAGCTAAGGGAGAGAGCTTTAATGAGTCAAACGGTTACCCAAGTTCATAGCGCAGTAGAGAGCTTGACGCAGAGTTCAGACACTCTATTTCTATTATTAGGCGCCATCATGGTTTTCTTAATGCACGCAGGCTTTGCATTTTTGGAAGTCGGTACAGTAAGAAAGAAAAACCAAGTGAACGCGCTGGTTAAGATCCTCTCGGATTTCGGCGTTTCTGCCATTGCCTATTTCTTTATTGGTTACTGGGTGGCTTACGGTGCGCATTTCTTTGCAGATGCAGAAACCTTATCGCAAGGTAATGGTTACGAGCTGGTGAAGTTTTTCTTCTTGATGACGTTTGCTGCGGCGATTCCAGCGATCGTTTCTGGTGGTATCGCTGAGCGTGCACGTTTCTATCCAATACTCATCGCAACACTGTTCACCGTAGGCTTTATTTACCCATTCTTTGAAGGGATCATCTGGAATGGTAATTTTGGTTTCCAAGATTGGCTTGAAGCGCAATTCGGTTATGGATTCCATGACTTCGCAGGCTCTGTAGTAGTTCACGGCGTTGGCGGTTGGATTGCTTTGGTCGCGGTTTACTTCTTAGGTATGCGTAAAGGTCGTATTCGTGCAGGTAAACACACTAACTTCGCACCATCTAACATCCCATTCTTAGCTCTAGGTTCTTGGATCTTATGTGTGGGTTGGTTTGGCTTCAACGTGATGTCAGCTCAAGCGATCAATGGCATCAGTGGCCTAGTAGCCATGAACTCACTTATGGCGATGGTCGGCGGCATTCTAGCGGCTTTAGTCGCAGGTAAAAATGACCCAGGCTTCATCCACAATGGTCCTTTGGCTGGTCTCGTAGCGATATGTGCAGGTTCAGACTTAATGCACCCACTTGGCGCTCTCGTTACAGGTGGTGTCGCGGGCGCATTGTTCGTTTACCTGTTTACTTACATGCAGAACAAAACACAGATTGATGATGTGCTGGGTGTATGGCCATTGCACGGCGTGTGTGGCGCTTGGGGTGGCATTGCAGCTGGCATCTTCGGCCAGCAAGCACTCTGGGGACTAGGTGGCGTGAGCTTTGCTTCTCAGTTGATTGGTACAGTCGCAGGTGTTGCTGTTGCTTTCGTCGGCGCGTTAATCGTATACGGTGTGTTGAGCAAACTAACAGGCCTACGCTTAAGTGAAGAAGATGAATTCAACGGTGCGGATCTTTCTATCCATAAGATCTCTTCTATCAACGAAGACTAACGTTGTTCACTTGGTGGGGTAAAGCACATCAAGTAGACAACTGTTGAACAGAACTAAGCGGCTTCGGTCGCTTTTTTGTTTCTATGGATAGCAAAACAGAGAATTTGAGTAACAACAACCACAACTATCAAGCGAGTTATGTCACAAATAGCCAATGAATTCAGTTGCCTAAGACTATGGTCTAATCCCCAAAACTATTGTTGGAATTTGAACAGTGCTAAGCTGTTACAAAGTGACATATCTAAAAGGACGTTATATGCATTTCCCATATCGAAATATCGTAATTCTTACTGGCGCTGGCATCTCTGCAGAGTCGGGGATACAAACATTCCGAGCACAAGACGGGCTATGGGAAAACCATAAAATCGAAGATGTCGCGACTCCAGAAGGTTTTGCTAAAGATCCCGACTTGGTTCAAGCATTCTATAACAAGCGTCGTCATGGCTTACAAGGTGAGAGCATTCAACCAAACTCCGCCCATAAGGCGCTAGGTGAGCTCGAAGACAAGCTTGATGGCAAAGTTACCATCATTACTCAAAACATCGACAATTTGCACGAGAGAGGCGGTAGCAACAACATTATTCACATGCATGGTGAACTTTTAAAAGCGCGTTGCAGTGAATCCAATCAAGTTGTAGAGCACAAAGGCGATATTGAAACGGGTGAACTTTGTCATTGCTGCCAAATCCCTGCACAAATGCGTCCACATATTGTTTGGTTTGGCGAAATGCCATTACGAATGGGTGACATCTATTCAGCACTGGAAGAAGCGGATCTGTTTATTTCAATCGGTACATCGGGCGTAGTTTATCCAGCTGCCGGTTTTGTGCATGATGCGAAAATGCATGGTGCACATACTATCGAGATAAACCTCGAACCAAGTGCGGTTGAAAGTGAATTTGAAGAGAAGCGCTACGGCAAGGCGAGTATCGAGGTGCCTAAACTGGTTGGCGAGTTATTATGTACAGAGAAAGGTTCTTTAACGGCCTAAGCCTTGTCTTTAGTAACACACATCAGTTTCTGAATCTGAAAAAATAAAGCGGCTTACGCCGCTTTATTAACCTGTCAGTAACAATCTAGTTGTTTACTTTAAGTTTTTGGAAGTACTCGTCATAAATGACACTCGCTTCACCAACTTCATCTTGCCAAACGCCGTTATCCATCACTGATTGTGGTGGGAAAACGTTCTTGTCTTCAGCAAATTCTTTAGGAAGAAGAGGGTAAGCGGTTTTAACTGGTGTCGGGTAACCAATCTCTAGAGCAATTTTCGCAGCGTTCTCAGGGCGAAGAAGGAAGTCGATCATCTTATGAGCCGCTTCTGTGTTCTTAGCACCTGCTGGAATTGCTAGGCTGTCCATCCAGAAGATAGCGCCTTTCTCTGGCCAGATAATGTCGATCGTTGCGCCTTCTTGGCGTGCCATGTAAGCAGAGCCATTCCAAAGCATACCAAGAGACACTTCACCTGCTAGGTAAGGGTTCGCAGGGAAATCTGAGTTAAATACCAACACGTTTGGCATTAGCTTACGAAGTTCTTCGTAGGCTTCTTTGATTTCTTCAGGGTTAGTCGTGTTTGGAGAGTAGCCCAGTTTAGATAGAGCGATATGGAAAACCTCACGAGAGTCATCCATCATCATCAGTTGACCTTCCCACTGCGTATCCCACAGATCGCCCCAGTTTTTAACTGAAGACTTGTCTAGCATGTCTGAGTTGATACCAATACCCGTCGCACCCCAGATGTATGGGATTGAGTAGTTGTTATTTGGGTCAAATGGCTTATCTAAGTAATTTGGATCCAAATCTGCAAAGTGGCTTAGCTTGGTTTTATCAAGCTCTTGAAGCATGCCTTCTTTACGCATCTTAGAAACGAAGTAAGTAGAAGGAACCACTAAGTCGTAACCCGTACCTTGAGTTTTTAACTTAGCGTACATGCTTTCGTTAGACTCATAAGTTGAGTAGTAGACTTTAATGCCCGTCTCTTCTGTGAAGTCTTCTAGTACTTCATTTGGAATATATTCAGACCAGTTGTAAAAATACAGTTCTTGGTCAGCTGCGAAAGAGGGTGTAGAAAGTAAAGTAGCAGCACACAATGCGCCGGTATACAGTGTTTTTTTCATTACTGTTCCGTTCATTTGTTTGATTTGGAGCTGGGTAGTGAACCCAAGGTAAAGGATTTCGAAAAATCGCGCTATATTATAGCAGCGATATAATAAAATAGGCAGCCTAAGCTGCCTATTCATTGATATTCTTATTTTTAACTTATTGATTATCTACGTTGACCTGTTAAGTAAACTGGTTACTTAGCCACAGTTAGATAATAAGCTAAATTACTGACCTGCTTTAAGTTTCATGAAGTAATCTTCGTACTTCACTGTCTTATCGCCAACCGCAGCTTGCCATTCAACACGATCAAGGTCTTCTTGCGATGGGAATAGCGCAGGGCTATCTTTGAACTTCTCGTTAGACGCTTTAACGGCCGTTAGGTAGCCTGTGTCACGAGAAATTTGCTCAGCAATTTCAGGGCGAAGTAGGAAATCAATCATCTTATGAGCTGCTTCTACGTTTACCGCACCAGAGCTAATCGCAAAGTTATCAACCCAACCGATACCGCCTTCTTTAGGGAAAACCAGTTTGATTGGTAGACCTTCGTTTTGCGCTGCAGCAGCAGAACCGTTCCACAGCATACCAAGACCCACTTCACCAGACATGTAAGGCGCGCCTGGGTTGTCTGAGTTAAATACTAGAACGTTTGGCATAAGCTTTTGTAGCTCAGCGTACGCTTCGTCGATCTCTTTTTCGTTGGTTGTGTTACCAGAGTAACCTAACTTACGCAGTGCGATGTGGAACACTTCACGAGTGTCGTCCATCATCATCAGTTGACCTTCAAGCTCTGGCTTCCATAGATCAGCCCAGCTTTGGAAATCTTCTGGATCGTACATGTCAGTGTTAACAGCAAGACCTGTGATCGCAACTACGTGTGGAATAGAGTAGTCGTTGCTTGGGTCGTACGGCTTATCTAGATAGTTAGTATCTAGATTCTTGAAGTTGTTCAGCTTAGTTTTGTCGATCTTTTGTAGCATACCTTCGTCACGCATCTTAGATACGAAGTAAGTCGACGGCACAACTAGGTCATAGCCTTTGTTGTGTGTTTTTAGCTTTGCGTACAGGGTTTCGTTCGACTCGTAAGTCGAGTAGATCACCTTGATACCAGTTTCATCAGTGAACTGTTCTAGAATCTCACTGTTGATGTAAGGTCCCCAATTCATGAATACCAATTCTTTGTTATCTTTTGCAAATGATGGTGCAGATAACATTGAAAGCGCACATGCACTACCAGCTAATAGAGTAGCCCATTTTTTCATTGACGTTAGCTCCAAACTAAACGTTGCCCGAAGGCAGTAGATAGAAAAACAGAATGGCAATTTACCATTCTGTTTATGATTAACACTTTTTTTGAACTTGAAGTCTCTTAACTTCTTAATCAAGCCAGTCTCTATATAGAGTAGGAGACTTACTTGATTTTTTCTCTCGCTAATGACTGAGAAATGATCACCAGTATTAACGACACCACTAACATCACTGTTGCTAGGGCGTTTACCTCAGGAGAGATACCCACTTTAACCATTGAGTAAATCTTCAGTGGTAAGATTTCATACGTTGGGCCGGTTACGAAAGAGCTAATGATTACATCGTCCAAAGACAGAGTGAAGCTCAATAACCAACCCGCAGCAACCGCTGGCTTAGCAAGAGGCAGAATGATCTGTTTTAGAATCGTCCATTCACTTGCACCTAAGTCTTTTGCTGCTTCTAGCATCTTCACATCAAAGCCATTCAAGCGACTGTATACCGTTACTACAACAAACGGTAGACAGAAGGTAATGTGAGCAGCAAGTAGGGTAAAGAACCCAAGTTGAACACCCATTACCAAGAATAGCGCAAGAAGCGAAATCGCCATTACGATATCTGGAGACATCATTACGATGAACAGCATGCCATTTACGATGCCTTTACCTTTAAATTGGTAACGGAATAGGGCTACTGCTGTAAGGCTCCCGACAATCGTTGCGGCTGTTGCTGAGAACACCGCTACGTTGATCGAGTGCCACGCAGCCTGCATTAGGCTGTCGTTGTTAATAAGCGCGTCATACCATTTAGTGGTGAAGCCACCCCATTTCATACCAAACTTATTGGCATTAAACGAGTTAGCGATCAATACGATAATAGGTAGGTATAGAAAGGCGTATACCAGCGCCATAAAGCTGAACTTAACTGTGCGCCCCATTAGTCTAGCTCCACTTTCTTGTTCAATAGCTTACCTGCTCGGTAGTAGGCATACAGCATCACAGCCATTGCCATGGTCAGTGCGATACTCGTCGCTGCGCCAAACGGCCAGTCTCGAGCGTTGAGCACTTGGCTCTTAATCACGTTACCAATCAATAGGTTCTTAGCTCCGCCTAATAGGTCAGAGATGTAGAACATACCTAACGCTGGCAGTAGCACTAACAAACAGCCGCCAATAATGCCCGGCATTGTTAGTGGTAGTACTACTTTCAATAGCGTTTGCAGTTTGTTCGCACCTAAATCTTTAGCCGCTTCTAAATACGTATCGTCCAGTTTTTCAATCGCTGAATACAGCGGCAGAATCATAAACGGAAGTAGGATGTACACTAAACCGATCATTACTGCGGTTTCTGAGTACATGATACGTAGCGGTTTATCAATGATATCTAACGCTAACAAGCTTTTGTTCAAGACACCTTGCGTACCCAGTACAATTTTTAATCCGTATGTACGAATCAAAGAGTTCGTCCAGAATGGTACTATCACTAGGAACAACATGATTGGACGCCACTTCGCCGGCATTTTTGCCACGATGTAAGCGAATGGGTAACCAATAATCAAACAAAGTAGGGTTGCGACAATTGCCATATAGAAAGAGTGCATCAACACTTTAAAATACAGCGGGTCAGCCAAACGCACGTAGTTATCGAGAGTGAAGGTCATCTCGATCAAGTTCGCTTCATCACGAGTTAAGAAGCTAGTACCAATGATCATGATGTTTGGAATCATCACGAACAACACTAACCAACCTGTGATTAAAGCAACAATTGCGTTTTGTAAATTAAACTTCTTGCTCATCTTCTAATACCACTTCCCAGCTCTCAACCCAAGTTACTGCAACTTTTTGGCCCAGTGAGTGATCAACATCAGGGTCATCTTCGTTGAAGAATTCGCTAACCATGACACGCATACCAGATTCAAGTTCTACGACTGAATCTAATGTCATGCCTTTATAGGTTCGCTCGACAATGTGGCCAACAATACCGCGTTGCTCTGACTCTTTAATTTCTTCGATTCGAAGATCTTCAGGTCGAAGCAATACTTGCAGTTTTTGACCCGGTGTTACGTCTTTATCGTGATAGATAATGGACTCTTCACCTTCGATTGTCGCAACAATGCGTTTTTCATCTTGACGAGATTTCGCTGTCGCTTCGAATACGTTAATTTCACCAATGAAACGCGCTACAAATAGGTTCTTAGGCTCTTCGTAGATCTCTCTTGGTGTTCCGTCTTGTTCAATCACGCCATCACGCATAACAATAATACGGTCAGACATAGACAGCGCCTCTTCTTGGTCATGCGTTACAAAAATGAACGTGATACCAAGTTGGCGTTGTAATTGTTTCAGCTCGATTTGCATCTGTTTACGTAGTTTGTAATCCAGAGCAGATAGAGATTCATCCAACAAAAGAACTTTAGGCTTATTAACGACAGCACGAGCGATTGCGATACGTTGCTGTTGACCACCAGATAGCTGGTGTGGCTTTCGTTGTGCCATTTGTTCTAGGCGCACCATTTTCAAAGCATCCATTACACGAGGTTCAATCTCGCTGTTTGGAACTTTCTGCATGCGTAAGCCAAATGCCACATTGTCGAAAACGGTCATATGCGGGAATAGGGCATAGCTTTGGAATACAGTGTTTACATGCCTTTGTTCAGCAGGAACTTGGGTTACGTTTTGTTCAGCTAATAGTATTTGACCACTATCTGCCGTTTCAAAACCCGCAATCATTCTTAGCACGGTTGTTTTACCACAACCTGATGGGCCTAAAATCGTGAGAAACTCACCATGATTTACGTTTAAATCCAGATTGCCGATGACTTCCTTACCATCGAAACTTTTACTGATGCCAGTTAGCTGTACTACTGGCTTTCCTACTGATTTTTTAGCGTTCAACGTCTGTTTTTCTCCACCTTGGTTCTATTTGAGACCTGTTGCTATACACCTTTAAGGCGCGCATCATAATCACCAAAAACGTGAATTCAAAGCATTTTTTACCTTTCGAAGATAAAAAATTTCGCAGGTAAAAGTAAACATCCTTTACCATACTGTTATTTACTGGGTCTACACCCTAACAAGTGTCTAATTATTAACCATTAAGACGCAAAAGCAAGCCTTGTTACAGATTCATATTTTAGTTTGTATCCGACATATGAGTATAATGAAGGTAATTTTTTATCAATAAGTTAGGTGGCTTCGCTTAATCGGCACACCTAGGTATCAATATGAACAACGACATCGAAAAAGATTTTAATTTGGGCGGTAGTATCAACCGTGCACTTTCTGGCGATTATGAGCTCAAAGCAACGGCTGTATTCCAAGAAGCTTGGAAACATACGATAAGTCACTTTCTTTCGTTTTCCCCAGCGATTATTGCTTTGATGTTTGTGCAGCTCGCTATCTTTTATATCGCACTAAAACTACAGCTTGGTGATCCTGCGGTTATCTTGGATGCGGTTATCGACCCAGAGTCGTTCACGCCACAAATCGTTGAATCGATTTTTATTGCGAACTTTAGCTATGAAGTGATCAGCGCGCCTATCTATGCCGGTATCTGTTTAATGGCAATGAGCCACGCCGCTGGCCTACAAACCAAAGTACGCCACATCGGTAAAGGTTTGCAGTTTACGGTTCCGGTTATTCTAGTGACTTTGTTTAGCCTAATGCTTCAAGGCATCGCAGGTATGATTCTGCCGTTCTTGTCTATCTACTTCTCACTGGCGTTCAGCCATTCGATTCTGCTGATTTGTGATAAGAAAGTGCCGCCAATGCAATCGCTGCTGCTTTCTCTGCGTGCTGTCAACAAAAAAATCTTCACCGTTGCTTCTATCTACCTATTAGTAATGCTGATGTTCATCGTCGCGGCAATGATGTACGGCATTGGCCTTATCTTCGTTTTACCTTTCTTCTTCCACGTGAAAGGGATTCTTTACCGCGAGATGTTTGGCATTAAACTCAAACTGATCGCGTCAGACAGACCAAAGAGCGACGACGACCACAACGGTAGCAACAATAAAGACCCACAGGTATTCGATGCATAACAACTCTAAATTAAGCGCAAGTAAATCACTTGCGCTAAAAGTGACAGCATTAGCCTTAGTTGGCTCGATCTCGTTAGTTGGCCCAATGCTTTACCAACAAGAAGAAGAGCGCAGGCGAGCGGGGCAAAAGGCTTCAGACTCAGAGCAAAACTTTGGTGACTTGACCGTCTCTTCTGATAAGCCAGATTTCGCAGCGATTGAAGATGTAAATAAAAAGAAAGACACCTTCTTTTCTTATCTTCGCCCAAGTATCAACATCGAAAACAAGCGAATCACCAAAGAACGTGCGTTTCTAACCAAGCTTTCAGAGACGGGGTTGAACAATGTTGACTCTGAAGACGCGTCATACGCAAAGAGACTAGGGAAGCTGTATAGCCTGCCTGTACCTTCATCGGGCTTAGATGACGCTTGGCTGAAAGAAATGTTGAATCGTGTAAACGTGCTACCTGAAGCGCTTGTGTTAACTCAGGCGGCCAATGAATCAGCTTGGGGTACATCTCGTTTCGCCACTAAAGCAAATAACTATTTTGGACACTGGTGTTACACCAAAGGTTGTGGCCTTGTTCCGCTACAACGTAACGAAGGTAGCTCGCATGAAGTCGCAACATTCTCTTCAAGCCAAGAATCCGTTCATCGGTATTTCATGAACCTTAATCGTAATCGTGCTTACGCCGATCTAAGAGTGATTCGTGCAAAACTTGATGCGCAAGGTGATGATCTTTTAACAACCGCAACGGCGACAGAGCTCACCAATGGCTTGTTAAAATATTCTGAGCGAGGTTCCGACTATGTGACTGATTTACAAGCTATGATCCGTCACAACGAGGTATACTGGAAAAAGTAACTCATTTTGATACCAACTTGGTTGCCTTCGATAGTCGGCTTATACCAGTAATATCACAAAAAGAGCAGCTCATTGGCTGCTCTTTCTATTTATAAACGCTCAACTTCGACAAGATTATAATAATGAAAAAGACAGCACTCGCTTTATTAGCCTCATTAAGCCTTGGGGTTTCTCTTCCTGCTTCAGCGCAAGAATACATGTTCACGTATTCTAAGCTTTATACTCAGCTGAAAAACAACACCAAAGAAGGGCATGATGATGTCAAAGTTGCGGTCTTCTTTGTTGATCAACAAGCTCAGCAAACCTGTCACATCAGCAAAGCTTGGATGGAAAAAGAAGAGCACTACGAAGAGCTAAAAGTCTCTCCGGCCAATGAACTTCTTCTACCGGTAGATCAAAACCTACGCTCAGCAAACCCTCTTATCTTTGTACAAACTCAAGAACAGGAATGTGCGTATTCTTTTGTGGTGATGACTCAAGAGCCTTTAGCTGGCACAGTAGAAGTTGCACAGATAGAAAACCTATTGCCACAGATGCAGGCGATGCTTGAAGACGTCAGCGGTATGTTCTCTGGTTGGTTCACGCCAGATATCCAAGGGTTAACGCTAGAGTTCGCTAATAAGCTGGAAGGCAACATCGAGCTTTCAAATGGCAAGCAACTACCAATCAAAGAAGGACGTGCGAAATTCACCTTAGAAGAACTGAATGGAAGTGACAGCATCACGTTGCCAGAACCAACAGTTCGCGTATTGCCGTACATTCCCGCGCAATAACTTTTAACAGAATCATTGTTAGTGAAGTAAAAGCTTAGCGAAATCATCCCCCTAAGTTTTTGCGACATATCTTAAAGCAGCCTCATCGAATAAGATCAGGCTGCTTTTCTTTATCTATGATACCAACCGAGAGCTTGTGAAGCCGCGTTTCTCTGCCGTTTAGGCGCTTATCGAACAATAAAAGCAGAATCTTTCTATTACTCAGCTTGTTTATCCTGCCGTTACTATTTCAACATTAAATAAAAATCCGTATAATCCACGCCCTAAAACAGTCCCACTAGCAATCTACAGTCGGTAATACGACGGTGTGAGAGTCGCAATGAACCAAAACGATAATAGAAAAGAAACACTTGAATTCAACAAACTTCAGAAACGTCTGAGAAGAAATGTTGGAAATGCCATCATCGACTACAACATGATCGAAGAGAATGACGTAGTAATGGCATGTATTAGTGGCGGTAAAGATTCATTTGCGATGCTAGATATTTTGCTACGTTTACGTGAAGCAGCACCGATCAAATTTGATGTTGTGGCAGTAAACCTAGATCAAAAACAACCTGGGTTCCCTGAACACATTCTTCCTGAGTACTTTGAAACGCTGAACATTCCTTACTACATCGTAGATAAAGACACGTATTCAGTGGTTAAAGAGAAAGTGCCAGAAGGTAAAACAACGTGTGGCCTATGTTCTCGTCTTCGTCGTGGTACTTTGTACTCATTCGCAGAGAAGATTGGTGCAACTAAGATCGCTCTGGGTCACCACCTAGACGACATCGTTGAGACCATGTTCCTAAACATGTTCCACGGTGCGCGCTTAAAGGCTATGCCACCAAAGCTTCGTTCAGATGATGGTCGTAACGTTGTTATTCGTCCACTGACTTACTGTCGTGAAACGGACCTAATCAAATACGCAGAACATAAAGAGTTCCCAATCATTCCTTGTAACCTATGTGGCTCTCAAGAGAATCTACAGCGTCAGAACATTAAAGCGATGCTAATTGATTGGGATAAGAAAACGCCAGGTCGTGTTGAGAAGATCTTCAAGTCAATCCAGAACGTAAGTCCAAGCCAACTGGCTGACCGCGAGCTGTTTGACTTCGTGAACCTTCCACTAGACCGTAGTGAAGACCGCAAAGCGTACGAATTCGAAGAAGCTGAAATTTCATCTTCTAACATCGATGAGTCAATGTTCATCGACGTAACGAACGTATAATAAGAATAATCGTTGTAGAGCAATAGATGCGCCTACAACAGACAAACAAAAACGCCTCAAGCAATGCTTGAGGCGTTTTTTTATAAGTTAAACTTTTCCCTGACCTAACCTTTCGAAAGGTTAGGGTCTAGTGGGCTGACGTAACCAGACGGTTTAAGAGCCAACACATCACAGTTAATCTTATCGATAACATGTTCCGCGGTATTACCAATAAACACGGCAGACAAGCCAGTACGACCCGTTGTACCCAGAATCACCATCGCAGCGTTATTTTCAGAAGCGACGCGAGGAATAACATCTTCTGGCAAGCCTTGTTCAACCACAGTTTGTTCTTCACACATACCGTGCTTCTGGCGCAATGCTTTCATTGCCGTTAAGTGATGGCCACGAACCGCATCGGTATAAGACGTTGGATCAAACTCTGGCAGTTCAATGGTAATATTCGCAGGTGTCACAGGGTAGGCATTCACCAAGAACGGTTCCGCATCCAAACGACCGGTGATCTCTAGCAATCTGTCGACCATCGTATCGTTAAGCTCTAAATGAGCTTCTGTTTCAGAACCTACATGAACGGAAGCAAAAATCTTCGCGTGATCTGGCCAGAAATCGTTTTTAACCAATAGCACTGGGCTAGGGCACTTTCTCAATAGATGCCAATCGGTTGGAGTGAAGATGACAGATTCCAAAGTATCATGCTTACGCGTGCCTTTGATTAAGATGTCGTGTTCGCCACTGTAAACCTCGGCTATGATCGCTTCGTACGGGCGGTTGTGCCAAACCACTTGTACGTTAAATTCAATAGAATCATCTAGGTAAGGTTCTGCGACTTTATTCATCCAAATTTCGCGTTGATGAATTACGCCTTTGCGCATTGCGTCTCTTTCATCGATAGAGAGCATAGATGTCATTTCATACGAGAAGTCGTATATCGACAAAAAGAAAGTGATGTGGCTTGTTGAGGTGCTTTTCTTAGCAAGTTGGATAGCACGAACTAGAGCAGGTTGCTCATCGTGATTAATGTCTGCGACAACTAAAATTTTGTTATAGATACTCATAACTAAGCCTACTTTTCAGACCGAACATATAAATAATGTAGCGTAGTTATGGAGAGATTAAGAGAAATATAAGAGGTTTTAAGAGAGAAACATGATGTAGCTCATTATTGAACTACATCATTGATATCTAGACTATTCTTTTGAAACGCCAGCAAGTTCCATCAACGCATCGTGATCTTCGATAGTGATATATTTGCCTTTAACGCTCAAGATGTCTGCTTTTTGGAAGCGACCTAGAAGACGGCTGATTGTTTCAACAGTCAAACCAAGGTAGTTACCAATATCGCCACGAGTCATCGTTAGGCGGAACTCACGCGGGCTGAAGCCACGTTGAGAGAAGCGAGTCGAAAGGTTGTAAAGGAATGCAGCAAGACGCTCTTCCGCGTTCTTCTTAGAAAGAAGCAGAATCATTTCTTGGTCACCTTTAATCTCGTTACTCATCAGGCGCATAATTTGCTGACGCAATTTAGGCATTTTTCCTGATAGGTCATCAAGAATCTCATATGGGATTTCACATACCATAGAAGTTTCTAGCGCTTGTGCAAAACTAGGGTGTTGGTCACCAGTAATCGCATCGAAGCCAACAAGATCGCCCGCTAGGTGGAATGCAGTAATCTGCTCATCACCTTGCTCGGTAATCGTGTAGCTCTTGATCGTTCCAGAGCGAATAGCATATAGAGATTTAAGCTCGTCACCGGCTTTAAATAACTCTTGGCCTTTTTGAATAGGCTTTTTTCTCTCAATGATCTGATCAAGTTGATCGAGTTCAGATTCATTCAAAGTAAACGGAATACAGAGCTGGCTAATACTACAATCCTGGCAATGGATCGCACAGCCACCAGACTGAACACGTTTCGTCACAGGCTTTTCAGAAATCATAACAATCTTTCACTATTTGATATACGTCAATATTTTAGCATTCCTTTATCCAGTTGGGTAGTAAAAAAACCGGATTTAAAGAATGGCTATACGGTATAAATAATGAGCTGTAGTGCCATATAACCGGTATAGAAACCGTAAATGAGGATTAAAATTGCGCCTAGTTGGCGAAATAAGTCAGCTTGTTGCAGTTTCTTGAGGAAATTAGCACCCATACCAACCGTCAGCATCGCTGGGAGCGTCCCTAAACCGAAAGCAAGCATAATACCTGCACCGTTGTACCAACTTCCTGATACGGCCGCCCACGTAAGCATTGAGTAAACTAAGCCACATGGTAGCCAACCCCAAATAAAGCCAAACGGCAAAGCGTGGCTAGGGTGCTTCAAGGGTAGAAATGATTTACCTAAAGGAGAGATATAACGCCATAGCTTCTGTCCGACTTTTTCAAAGAACAACAAGCCGAACCACCATTTACCGATATACAACCCTAAGACGATCATGAAGCCAGCAGCAAATAATCGCAGCCAACCTAGCAGAGCGTTAAAATCGCTTAGCTGACCTATCGAAGAGATTGCACCGCCAATCACACCGCCAATCACGGCATAACTTAGCAAGCGCCCTAGGTTATAAAGTAGGGGAATAACAGGGGAAGGTTTACTGTTGCCAATCGAAAGAAGCGACGCAATACCACCACACATTCCCATGCAATGGCCTGCGCCGATCAATCCAACAACAAAGGCTCCGATCCAATCAGGCGTCATCGTTCTTTTTGTCTACGTTAGTTTGGCTTTCGCTGTTAGCTTTCTCATTCTTGACAGGTTTACTATCAGAATGGTTGTGAGCCTTTTCGTCTTCATCAAACAGTATATTGTGACCTTGACGTTCTAGGTCTTCAAACTGTTCGCTCTTCACCGCCCATAGAAAAATACCAACAGCGATGCACACCAGTACAATCGCAATGGGGATCAGGATGTATAAACTTTCCATTATTTACCTTGCTCTTTTAAAAGCCTTAACGAGTTAGACACAACAATAATAGAGCTGGCAGACATGCCCACAACGGCAATGTATGGAGCAACCAAACCCGCGACAGCCAATGGAAGGATAAGTAAGTTATATCCTAATGACCAAGCTAGGTTTTCACGAATTATCTTACGTGTTTTTAACGCCAAAGTACGCGACTTAAGTAATCTATCGAGCTTATCACCCAGTAACACCATATCCGCAGAAGCTTTCGCCACGTCTGTACCGCCGCCCATAGCGACAGAAAGGTGGGCACCTGCAAGAATAGGGGCATCGTTAATGCCATCGCCAACCATCATGGTAATGTCACTTGCATCTCGAGAGTTCAGGTAAGCAAGTTTATCTTCAGGTTTCGCGTTAGCAACAATATCAGTAATACCAATCTCTTCAGCAACAGGCTTCGCGTTAATCAAAGAATCGCCAGTAAGCAGAGTTGTTTTGATGCCCGCTTCTTTAAACTGCTTAATAAACTCGATGCTTTCTTTACGGATTGGATCTTCATAAGTAAATGTAGCGATATGACGACCCGCCATCGACAAGTAAATGCCGTTGCTTTCCGATGGTTGAGCTTCACCTAGAATGAATTCACTACTACCAATCGCAACTTCTTGGCCATTCCACTCACCAGTGATACCTGAACCAATCACGTTATTAACTGACTCTACTTCGATCTCATCAGAAAGATGAGTCTTGAACGCTTTAGCGATAGGGTGGTTAGCGTGTTGTTCCAGGCTCGCCGCTACTTTGAGACAAGTGTCTTTATCAAGTTCAGCGAAGGTTTCAACTTGGCTGATACGAATATCACCCTCAGTCAATGTACCTGTTTTATCGATGATCAAGTGATTCACTTTGCACAAGGTTTCGAATACGTGGCCTTTGCGCAGCAAAATACCGAAGTTACCCATGCGAGACGTTGAGCAAGTAATCGCCGTCGGTGTTGCAAGTGACAGAGCACAAGGGCACGTTGCGACCAATACCGAAAGCATGATCCAGAAAGCGTCTTCTGGTCGTGTTTGGTGCCAGTAAAACCAAGTACCGAATGAGATGATTAAGATCACCGCAACAAAGTATCGAGCCACAACATCAGCAATTTCTGCAATGCGGGGTTTAGACAGTTGTGCTTCATCTTGCAGGCGAACGATATTGGAAATCACCGAATCCGCTTTTGATGTCATCACTTCCAGTTCAAACGACTCATCACCATTCAATGTACCAGCGTAGACAGTATCGCCTTCGTTTTTGACCACATGGATAGATTCGCCAGTCAGCATCGATTCATCGATATGAACTCTGCCAGACAATACTTTGCCATCGGCAGGAATGTGCTCACCCGGTAGAACGCGAATTTGGTCGCCAACTTTTAAGGTTTTGACTGGAACTTGTTCGCCATCTAACGTTGTTGCCATAGCAGGAACGAGCTTAAGCAGGTTACCACTAGCAGCGGCGGCTTTACGACGAGCGCGCATTTCAAGGAAACGACCAAGCAGTAGGAAGAAGGTAAACATCGAGATAGATTCGAAGAATACTTCACCTTTCTCTGTCACCGTTGCGACCAAACTTGCAACGTAGGCAAACAAAAGAGCGATCGACACAGGTACATCCATACCCAATGTTCGACCTTTGAGGCTACGCCACGCGTTGATATAGAAAGGCAATGCAGAGTAGAGCAGAACCGGTGTTGCAAAGATTAAGCTCACCCAACGGAAGTAGCTTTTGAATTCGGGCTCAAGGTTACCGAAGACTTCAAGATACAACGCCACAGCCAGCATCATGACCTGCATGGTTGCTAAACCAGCAATACCAAGACGATAGAGATAATTCTTCATCGATCGATGATAGGCGGCTTCTTGTTGATCAGCCTCAAAAGGTGCGGCTTTGTAGCCTAAGGTATGGATTGCAGACAACAGCTCGCTCAGTTTCGTCTGAGTGTTGTCCCAACTGAGCAGGGCGCGGTTAGTCGTGGTATTAACACGAATACTAACAACCCCTAACTTTGAAGAGACTTGCTTTTCAATAAGCCAAGCACAAGCAGCACAAGAGACACCTTCTAGTGACAATGTCACTTCAGAGGTGTTTTCAGAGTTACGGACGAACTCCAATTGAACATCTTCGTTGTCGTAATGACTGAGTGCCAGAAGTTGCTCTGGCACGAGATCCGCTTTTTCAGCTGGAGCGGTACGATATTGGTAGTAAGAGACCAGACCGCTATCAACGATTGTCTGGGCTACGGTTTCGCAACCCGGACAACACATAGGTCGCACCGATCCTAAGATTTCTACTTTAAAATCCGTTTCCGCTGGTACATCTTCACCGCAGTGATAACAGGATTCACACATAAGATTTAGTTCGTTAGTTGAGTAGGAGTATCAATAGGGAAGTTCATGCGACCTTGCACTAACCATTCAGAATCATGCGGAGAAAGCTCGATAAACCATGGACCTTGCATTTCATGATCCAGAGTCAACGTGTAGTTGCCTCTCGCATCAGCGGTCAGTAGCTGAGTAAAATCACGGTCAGGCAGCGTTCGGTGTACGAACATTGCGCTAATAGCAGGGAAGTGGTCTAGCTTGCCTTTGTCGAGAGTAATGATAACTGAGTTACCTTTCTCGCTAACTGAAGCTGATAAGCCAAGCTCTTTAGCAACATTTACTTTCGAAATGTCGACATTAATACCTTTACCTTTTTTATAGTAATCTTCAGTGACAACGTTAACTGAATGGTTGGTAAGTATCGCGACTCGAACCAATGTTAGCATAGAAACGCCAACGGTTAGGAAGATCAAAAACCACGGCCAAAACTGCTTATACCAAGGTTGTTCCATATTATTATTCTCAATATATACAATGAAATAAAACTAATTTTTACAAACACTTAAGGTTATAACTGTAAAAGAAAGACAGCCCCTTAAGAAGGGGCTGTTATTATTATGTTACTCTTTATCTGAGTTGCTGAGGCTCCAGACGTAGGCAGAGACGAGCTGAACCTTATCCTCACCGAGGATGTCCTTCCAAGCCGGCATTACACCAGAACGTCCGTACATGACTGTTTCCGTCACATCAGCGCGAGAATCGCCGAATAGCCAGTCGCGGTCAGTCAGGTCAGGGGCGCCAACAGCAGGGTTACCCTTACCATCAGTACCGTGACACGCTGCACACACTACAAAGCGAGCTTTACCAGCCTCTGCTTCACGTGCGTTTACGCTACGACCAGAAAGGCTAAGCGTGTAGCTAACTACTTCTTTTACGCCTTCTTCGCCAAGAGCGTCTTTCCAACCTGGCATTTGACCGACACGACCATGCATGATGGTAGTAACGATAGCTTGTGGTTCACCACCATATAACCATGCGTCATCAGTTAGGTTCGGGAAACCTTTCTGACCACGTGCATCAGAGCCGTGACACTGAGAACAGTTTTGTAGGAACAAACGTTGGCCCACTTTGATTGCATCAGCATCTGATGCAATGTCAGGGACGGAACGTAGACCATTTTCGTCGTGAGCTAGCTTTCTAAATGCTTCACCAAAGTAGGTGTCTGCATCATCAAGCTCTTTCGCGTATGCGTCTAACTGTTTGTTTGCTTGCGCAGCAGCGATTGCAGAGCGAGACTCTTCTACGCTACGAACTGTTTGGTTTGAACTCGTCCAACCTAGTAGACCTTTAAAGTTGCCAAGGCCTGGGTATAGAGCTAGATAAACAGCTGCAAACACAATTGTGCTAACGAAAAGGTATGTCCACCATTTAGGTAGCGGGTTATTAAGCTCACGAATACCATCGTATTCATGGCCCATATCCTGACCTTCTTCTACACCTGTTTTATCGTTGGAACACCAACGAAGTAAGGCTGCACAGCCAATCAATGTACCGATTGTGATTACTGTTACCCAAATACTCCAGAATGTACTCATTACTTCGTCACTCCTTGATTTTTATCTTTCGCAGGTGCTTCATCAGCGAACACTAGGTTTGCATCTTCGTCGAAGCGCGACTTACGATTTTTACCGAAAGCCCACCAAACGATGCCGATGAAACAAGCAAAAACAGTAACAGTCCAAACACTTTGAAATGTAATAATGTCCATAATTATTCCTTATTTCATTGCGTGGCCAAGCGATTGAAGGTAAGCGATGATTGCATCCATCTCTGTTTTTCCTTCAACATCTTGTTTAGCGTTAGCAATTTGTTCGTCTGTGTAAGGAACACCAAATTGATTACGGAAGATTTCAAGCTTCTGTTTAGTCAATTTGCCATCAAGTACATTCTCAGCAAGCCATGGGAAACCAGGCATGTTTGATTCAGGAACAAGTTCGCGAGGGTCGATAAGGTGAACGCGGTGCCACTCATCAGAGTAACGATCACCAACACGCGCTAAATCAGGACCAGTACGCTTAGAACCCCATAGGAATGGGTGTTCCCAAACGCTTTCGCCAGCTACAGAGTAGTGACCGTAACGTTCAGTTTCAGAGCGGAAAGGACGAATCATTTGGCTGTGACATACGTTACAACCTTCGCGAATGTAGATATCACGACCTTCCATTTCCAGAGCAGAGTAAACACGTAGATTTTCTACAGGTTCAGTAGTCTGCTTTTGGAAAATAAGTGGGGTAATTTCTACTAAAGCACCAAAACTGATAGCAATAACGATAAGAATCGCTAGTAGGCCAACATTCTTCTCTACCAACTCATGGCGATTATTTGAATTTGAGCTCATTCTAAATCTCCTTAAGCCGGTTGAGGGATAGCTTTAAGGCTATCTTTAGGTGCAGAAACAGTTTTGTACGTGTTGTATGCCATTAAGAACATACCAGATAGGAAGATGAAACCACCTAAGAAACGTACAAAGTAGAACGGGTAAGACGCTTCTACAGATTCAACGAAGCTGTAAGTTAATGTACCGTCAGAGTTAACTGCACGCCACATCAGACCTTGCATCACGCCAGAGATCCACATTGCTACAATGTAGAAAACCGTACCAATCGTTGCTAACCAGAAGTGAACATTGATTAGGGATACAGAGTACATACGCTCTTGACCAAATAGTTTAGGAACTAAGTGGTAAACCGAACCGATAGAAACCATTGCAACCCAACCTAACGCACCAGAGTGAACGTGACCGATAGTCCAGTCCGTGTAGTGAGATAGTGCGTTAACCGTTTTGATTGCCATCATTGGGCCTTCGAAAGTCGACATGCCGTAGAATGATAGAGAAACGATTAGGAAACGTAGGATTGGGTCGTAGCGAAGCTTATGCCACGCACCAGATAGAGTCATAATACCGTTGATCATGCCACCCCAAGATGGAGCAAACAGAACCAAAGACATAACCATACCTAGAGATTGAGTCCAGTCAGGAAGTGCAGTGTAGTGTAGGTGGTGAGGACCAGCCCAGATATACAGAGACACGAGAGCCCAGAAGTGAACAATCGACAAACGGTAAGAGTAAACAGGGCGACCAGCTTGTTTAGGAACGAAGTAGTACATCATGCCTAGGAAACCAGCTGTCAATAGGAAGCCTACCGCATTGTGTCCGTACCACCATTGCACCATTGCATCGATCGCTCCGGAATAAATCGAGTACGATTTAAACGCAGAGACAGGAACAGCTAGGCTGTTAACGATGTGCAACACGGCAACCGTGATAATGAAGGCTCCGAAGAACCAGTTTGCTACGTAAATGTGCGATGTCTTACGTTTAATCATGGTTCCGAAGAACACGACCGCATAAGCTACCCACACAAGAGTAATAGCAATATCGATTGGCCATTCAAGTTCTGCGTATTCTTTACCAGAGGTTAAACCTAACGGTAAAGTAATTGCAGCGGACAGGATAATCGCTTGCCAACCCCAAAAGGTAAAGGCTACGAGAGGGCCACCAAAGAGACGCGTCTGACAGGTACGTTGTACAACATAATATGATGTTGCAAACAGCGCACTTGTACCGAACGCAAAAATAACCGCATTAGTATGCAGGGGACGTAAACGACTGTACGTCAACCACGGCGTATCAAAGTTTAGCTGTGGCCAAACTAATTGAGCGGCAATCAAAACACCAACGCCCATACCGACAATACCCCACAAAATTGTAACTAGGGTAAATTGACGGACGACCGTATAGTTGTAGTTTTGTTCAAGCTGCTTTTCTTGGCTCATTTGCATGCTTCCAATTTCTTATTTACTACACTTTACTTCCAACACGACTCACGTCGTAATGCCACCCAAATTAGAAAAGGAAATTCAGCCTATTCAGGGCTTTATTTCCACTTGCTGATTTTAAAAAAAAGTGGCATTTTCAACGCGACACTATACTTGAATTAACAAATCAATGACAGAGTAGTAACCTTACGCTTGGTCTGGAATTGGATTTTTATTTAAAAACTTTGAACTTTGTAACAAGGAGTAAAGATTATAATGGCGGCACAAAAGCTAACAAAAGGCAGGCTTGTTCAAATTATCGTCATGTTGGTTATTTTAATAGCTGCATTTACTTGGAGAACAGTAACATACGATAATAACGAAACAGTAAACTGTATAGTTTCAAAACCTTGTAAATTTGGTATTGATAATCATAATGTTTCAGTTTCAAGCAATAACCTAGGGTATTCGATCGAAACATCTAAAACTGGCAAATTTATCATTAGCTATAATGAAAGCGGAATTCTGGAAGAAAAAGGACCATCAAATTGGCTGTTACAAACTAGTGATAAGACCTCCTCAATAACGGTTACATTTCCACAACAGGTGAGCACGTTTTCTGTAAACCTTTCTAAGGAGTAACAGAGAGAAACTGGGGCACACCTCGGTTCTTTTGATAGAAACATGTACCAAATCAGTGAAACACAATGCATTAAAGTGTTATAAAGAGAGCATTAATAAAGTTACCCAGAATCTATGAAATTTCTATCAAAAGTCTCTTACTCCCTAGACGATAAAATCGCAGTAGATGAGTTGCTCAGCGGGGTGGAAAACCCTGACGATATTGCTTGTCTTATTTGCTACTGCACAGAAGAGTATTCGACATTCGCTGTGCAGAGATATTTCGTAGATGCTCTCCCGAACACTCCCATACATGGCTGTACTACTTGTCACGGCATTATGACCGAAACTGGTTTTCATTCTGGTCCAGTCATTGGCGTCCTCATTATTCATGACTCGGGGATCAACGCCTATGGTACGGGAATCGAACATTTCAGCGACTCCATAGACCGCAGTACCTTCAGCGCGATAGACAAAGCACTCAAGAACGCCAACCGAGAAGGTGAAATTCCTGATCTTATCTTGCTGCATTCCACACCGGGTAACGAAGAAAAGGTGATGGCGGCTATCGATAAGAAATTTGGTACTGAAGTGCCAATTATTGGTGGCAGTGCTGCAGACAACCAGGTTTCCGGAAATTGGAGTATCTTCACCGAAGAGTCGCTGTCTATAAATGGTGTGTCTTTAACGGTAGTGTTTGCGTCTCAGTCCATCTATTCCTCTTTCAGCGCGGGTCATACGCCTACGCGGTATTCAGGCACCGTGACCAAAGTAAGAAACCGAATTTTGTTGGAGATAGACCACAGGCCAGCCGTCACCGTTTACAACGAATGGACTAATTTCCACTTAGATGGCAGTGATGATGGCTACATATTCGAAAAGTCGTCAGTCTACCCATTAGGCAGGAAAGTCGGCTCTTCTTACGATTACCCATATTTCAAATTGTCTCATTCGATCAGAGAGACGGAGTGTAATGGGATTGAGCTGTTCACAGACATCAGTGAAGGCGACACCATCTACCTGATGCAAGGGTCTAAGCAGCAGTTGATTAGCCGCGCCGCGAATATCATTCACTCCTCATACTACAACGACATGGATCTTGAAGAGAAACTAGGGGCGATCAATATCTTTTGTGCAGGCCCAATGTTGAACCTTAAACAAGATATGGATGAGGTTTGTGACCAAATAAATCAAGCACTTAATGGGCTCCCATACATATGTCCATTTACGTTTGGTGAACAAGGCAGGCTCTCTGGTGGCGAGAATGCACACGGGAATTTAATGGTATCGTCTGCAACGTTTTATAGGTTGAAAAAGTAATGGGTTCTGAAGGTCAAGAAGCGCTGCAAGAAGCACGTATTGAACTGCAAAAACTAAAAGCCCGTGAGCGAAAGCTGGCTGAGGAGAACAGGGTGATCTTATCAACCATCTCTGCGATCAGTAAGGCAAGTAACATATCTGAGATATTCTCCAGTCTCGAGTTCGTGCTCAAAAAATACATTAAGTTTGATGACTTTATCGTGGTATCAAGGGTAGGGAACGAAGGCAGTTTCAAAACCCTGCTAAGCAATAACAAAGTCTTCGAACAGATGAATTGGAGTGATTGTGGCAAGTTATCTCGAGTGATCAATGGAGAATGCGCCATCCTTTTTGAACCCAAGTCTCTGGGTGAATTCAATTCCTTACATCCCATTATCCTCGATCAAATCAACTCTGTTCTAATTACTGGTATCGATAGCGGACTAACACAATCCGTCATCATCTTTATCCACTCGAATACCAAGCACTTTAGTATTGAAACTAAGGCCACACTAAACCGTTTTCGACCGTTGATAGAGCGTGCTGTTTTCGATATTGAGAACAAAGAAAAGCTTGAAGCAACCGTTCGAGAACGTACCGCAGAGCTTGTCACAGCAAGAAAAGACGCAGAAAGAGCCAACAAGGCCAAGTCTGAATTCCTCGCGATGATGAGTCATGAATTAAGAACACCGCTAAATGCCATAATTGGCCTAATAGACACCCTAAAATCCACATCATTGAACGAAGAACAACAGTCTATACTGCTTAATATGAGCACATCATCTGAGCTATTGCTGGCAATTATCAGTGACGTATTGGATTTTTCTAAGATTGAATCTGGGTGTTTCTCGTTGGCTCCTCAATGGAGCAACGTAAGAGACACTGTAACTTTTGTATTATCTGAACAAAAGAAGACAGCAGACGATAAAGGTTTGCCGCTAACAATAACCAGCGATATTCCTGAGGGTGAACTGCATTACATCGACCCGAGCCGCTTGGCACAGATCCTATTTAACTTGATTGGTAACGCGATTAAGTTTACTGAGCATGGGCATGTCCATGTTTCTATAAAGTACCAGCAGAGCTCTTTCTATATAACGGTGGAAGACACAGGGATTGGCATTAGCTCGCAACAACTTTCGTCGCTGTTCAGTCCATTTGTGCAAGCTGATAGCACAATCACACGTAGATTTGGTGGCACAGGTTTAGGCTTGGCCATCACTAAAAGACTGGTTGAACTGATGCGCGGGCGCATATCGGTAAAGAGTGAGCCTGGAAAAGGCTCCAAATTCGAAGTACAGTTGCCAGTGCTTACTAGAGTTACGAATAATCTGGCTAACAAAGAAGACGAATCTTCACGAGAGTTAAGAAGCCGTTATTCAGTGTTAGTTGTCGAAGACAATCCAACGAATCAAATGGTGATAAAGTTAATCCTTACAAGACAAGGCCACGAGGTTTTCATCGCAAGTAATGGTGAAGAAGCGATTGGCTTTATTGAAAGAGGCAACGAATCAATAGACATTATCTTAATGGATGTGTCGATGCCGGTCATGGATGGATTAACCACAACCAAATACATGAGAGACGCGAACATCAAAACACCAATCGTTGCGCTAACAGCACACACATCAGTAGAAGACAAATGTTCGTGCTTAGATGTCGGCATGAATGATTTCGTGACCAAGCCAGTAAGAACTAAAGAGATCACAGAAGCAATTGATCGATTAATGCTTGAAGTCTAATAAACGTATTCTTAATCGAAGATTAGGAAATATGTTTATTAGGTATTTTATGGTAAATAGCCTTACTGTTAAATAGAACATCGATTTGGTAGATAAACAAGAGGCAGGGCATCGCACAAAGATACCTGCCTTATAAATACCAAACACCATTTAACATAATATACATAATACGCACCAAAAAAGGAGATTGAAATCTGAGAGGTTTCAGGGCCTGTTACTCGCGTAATTTTACGTACAGCGCCGCATGAATCTATCTATTTAATTACTGGCTGGCTTTGACTCCGCGTTAATTGGATTAAATCGTGATGGCTTTATCACATGTCTGCTCAAACTTAATTAAGACTTCTAATTACGGATGCCTCTCCAAAGTTAGTCCAGAGTCTCTGCTGGTTGAGTGTTAAAAGCTATTACCCTGATTTTGCTTACCAAAAGAACCTAGATGATTAACGCTTCCACTAACTCTCGGTCTATTGTCCGTACTACCAATAAACTGAAAAGACTTGGTTACTCTTGTTCGCTAGATTTAACGGTCCCAAAAGACCAAGCGAACTCCCGAATCATCTAGTCTTGTTTACCTATGTTGGCTTGTTCTTCACCAAATTGAATCAACTATCAACGTCATCAGTAACATCCGTACTCGTTTTTCAAACCACTAACTTTGAATTTTCTGATGCCCAACGGTCATTGTTACCAAACTGCGTTGCCATCCAAAACGAACTTCTATAAACGACTTGGCTAATAGTAAGTTACAGTGCAACATAAATTCTATTAACCTCTGTCTGGACTGTATTACATTGTCTCATAACTGCGATAATGACACTTCTATTACCAACAAGTCTTTAAAATCAGATGTTTAGGCTAGTTCTCAATTAGTTAGAGAATCTTTTGTTTGTTAACATATTCTGGAACTGAATAACTTATTATCTTAGAAGGCTTTACATGAAAATCAGTACAATCGCCCTATCGCTATTCACCGCTTTTTTTGGCATCAGCTCGCAGGCGCTTGCTAGTGAAAACTCACCTAGAGAGCATGGTCATTTTTATTCTGGTGTTGATATCGGCTTTTATAATGAAACTGAATTAGAATATCGTGGCAGCGCCATTGAAGATTCATCTGATCTATCAGACTTTAGCTATAACTTGGTTGGAGGCTACGAATTCAATACACATGATGTCGTCAAACTGGGGCTAGAAGCCGAGTACCGAAAAATCGGAAAAGTTAGCTATAACGACTTAATGGATATTGAAGGCCATGCTTTCTTCGTAAACATTAAACCAAAGTTTATTGTTGAAGGTGACGTATTAGATCTGTATGTATCTTTATTAGCCGGTGTTGGCTCTATGGATATGGAAGCGAAAGCTTTTGGAGTATCAGACTCTAAGTCTGAAGCAGCCTACCAAGTTGGTGCTGAGCTTGGTGCGATGGTAACAGACAACATCGATATCCATATTGGTTACCGCTATGCAAACGTTGAAATTGAATCCATCGATGTGTCACCTCAAACCGCTTACCTAGGTGCAAGGTACCACTTCTAAACTTGATTCACTCGTAGGCTCAATACTACTAAAGCCGTCCTTTTAAAGCTCGGCTTTAATTTTGATCACCTATTTCCCTACTCGACCTCTACTTTGACAAGACAATTCAACCATAAATAAAGTTACGTTGTATCTTCTGTAAAAAGTTACAACTTGAAAGCTTTGCCCTAACGCAAAATAAACCACTTTAACAGGCTACTATTTCGTGTTTAAATTTTTATCTATCAAACAGTTATACGAATAAATTTGGTGATTAAGCAATCAAATGCTATGCATTCAATCCTTAAAAGTAAATTAAAGTGTTAACATCAGGCAATTTTGTAAACTAGGTGTTTGATATGTTGCCTAAACTTTATAAGTTCAGATCACTCCACGACAGAAACATACAATCTATTTCCGAGTGTTCGTTGTGGTTTGATTACGCTAAAACTTTTAATAACCCTTTTGAATCTAACCACGCATTCAACAAAGAGCTTCAACAAAACTTTAAGATCATGTGTTTCTCTCAGTCGAACGACCACCCAATACTATGGTCGCAGTATGGTGACAACTTTAAAGGCATGTGTATCGAGTATGATCTCAACTGCTATAACGGTGAGGCCAATCTCAACTGTTTTGAAGTCCAGTATGAAGACGAACCGAATATGTTCCGCCCGGCATCGCTAAGAGGTTTACAAACATCAAGACTGGGAGCTGAGATATTCAAAATTAAGCATTCTAATTGGCGTTATGAAAAGGAATACCGCTGGGTATTACCTGATGACGAGATGATCGGAAATAAACTCTACCTTAATAGAGAGTGCCTAAGCTCGGTGATTCTGTCAGAGCACGCTCCTGCCGACAGGAAATTGAAAGTTCTGATGACTTGCCAGCGCCTTGGTATCCCTGTTAAACACGCAATAGCAAAGCAAGAGTCGTTTACCTTCGAAGTGGTCAGTTAAGTAGAGTGTAATCCTACTGTTTAGCGCCAAAACAAGACATTCACATAAAGTTACAGCGCAACAAAAAAGAGAGCGACATTAATGAGACTCTCTCTTTTTATTACATGTTCACCGTAAGCTTTCCCAATCCTTTATCTTGCATCTGCTCAATCGTCGCGATAGACATTTGAACAGTTGAAAACCAATAAGGTCGGTGCTTAACGTTAAATAGTTCACTATTATCTAACGCCTCGAAAACAGAATATTTTCTACCTTGAGCCAAAGCTGCACCATAAACCGTTCGCTCAAGTACTGGAATGTCATTCACTTCCTCTAGAAGTGCCCTCTTTATGAACTGGTTTTCAGGGCTCCAATCTATAAATTCAACGAGGTTTTTTAGTAGTTTAAGCTCTAACTGCTCGACCATCGCTTCGAGAAACTGTGTATTTGGCATCACCTCAGTACAAGCATAATATTCGTCATGCTTGTCACTTGCTTCACGATAACCAAGCATCGTTTTTACCAATGCGTCTTCAAACGTTGAAGAAAAGTGGTTACAAATTAAAAACAAAGGCAGAACTCTCAACACACCAAGTAAAATGCCTACGTTAGGATCTTTAACCGACGTTTCTTGAAGTCGAATTCGAGTCGCATTTGACGTCACGACCAAGTGTTGCCAAACCTTAGGTGTGATGTGTTTAATGTTGCCATCATTCCACTTAATCAGCTGTTGACTCATTAACAATGGGAACAATAAACGACAATTTTCTATTCCTATTTGTCGTGCTGCAACTTTTGGATCGAGAATTACCTTAGATTTCTTTCCATATTTATCTGCAAACTCTTGATTGGAAACAAACTCGATTAAACTTGAGCTCAATGGCCTACTTTTCGCGGATATTTCATGGAGTTTGGAAAAGTTTAAAGATGGCGAATACGCAACACTAGCGAACTGATTGTAATCGGGTAAGTCTGAAAACAACGAACTTATTAAGGTACCTTGAAGCTTCTCAAGCATTAGCGCAGAAGCGGCATTGCTGACATCATCGATAACGTATCGTAAGGTTTGTTGCTTCGCGTCGACTTTTTCACGATGAGCATTGACTCTATCCTGCTCGCAGCGCAATAAAATACGTTGATTGTGAGATATGCGGTCAGATTCATCAAATATGACACTATCACAATACCTATTTTCCAAACTTAGTAACGTGTCTACTGTAGATTGTGCGAGCTTATATTCAGGTGAGATTAACCATCGATTAAAGCGAGCTTCAACATTGATTGAGACCTTCCTTGAGATCTCAACTACTTCAGGGGTATAACTTTTATTTGCTAACAACAACCGTGACTTTCCTTTGCCGTAAATGCTCTTGTATCGGCATATCCTGCCTTTATAACAAAACTAATATTAATAGAAATTAGAGATTGGTTCACGAAATTGTTTCAATAAAATTAAGGATATTTAGTTATAGTGCGTTGAGAGTGACTAGTGTGTGATATGTAGCCGGATATACTTTTCTGGAAAGCTGTATTTGAACCTTTTCTTCGTCGGTAGGTGTTTTTTCGCCTGCTTGCAAACTTTACTATCTCCAGACGTTCTCACCTTTTTGATTCTTGCATAACCTTTAGAGTGCTTCATCTCAATCATCAGATCGCAATAACCCTCGAAATCAACATTACTCTTGTTGAGCCCTTTCATGACGGTGACTTTTATCTTTTTAGCTACAGGATTAACCAATGCATCGTCGGGAAAAGCGACTGGGGATAAAAAACATAATAGTAATACTAGATATCTCATACTGCTCTCTCTTTGTTGAGGGTGAGAACAGTATGCGGAGATTTAAGAGAAATGAAGGATTAACTTAGTATGAGGATTGACCAGCTAACGCGTAACTCTCAACGATTACGCTTTCTTTGAGCCTTTAGACTTAAAACCATTATGCGGGAACACGTTACGAATACGTTGCTGTACGTTTTTAGGAACATCTTTAGTGAACTTGAGATTGTAACCAGAACGTTTTGCATACACTTTTAGCTCGCCTTTAAAGGTATTGTTATGACCAATCTCTTGAAGGTTGTGCTTAAAGCTCGGTGGAAGATGCCCTTTAACTTGTTCGATCGCCCCGTCGCTAAATTTAATTTTCAATACCGGTCGATCGACTGCTACTAACCAAAAAACTAATACCGCACCGATTAAGATTACGTACATCATAATGTCACCACTACTGTTGATGGTTATTTATCGTCAGAAAGGAGCTTGCTTAAGTCTTCTTTGAGGCTAGTCACCGTCTTGCTGGCCTGCTCACTACGAGACGCTTCGCTAACCAAATACTCGATGGCATCTGAGAGCGTACAACCTAGCTCGTTCGCACGTTGAGATAGCTTTTCCCATACACGGTAATCAAGGTCGATTGATTTCTTCTTTGTATGAACTTGTTCAGCATTGAAGTGGCGTTTTCGCTTAGCTCTGATCGCTTGTTTAAGCTTGTTATCGAGCTCAGGAGACATGTTGTTAGAGATCCACTCAAGGACACCTGTAGGTTGGTGTTCAAGCTTCAATAAGGCTTTAACAGCAACGTCAGCTTCACTTGAATCTATGTGGCAGGTGATCGACTCGCCTTCTTTCCATTTTTTGACCAGATAGTTCCATTTCCAACCACATTCCAAGTTTTCAAGTTGCTGATATTTCATGTCTAATCTCGAGAGTTAATCCTAGTGACAGCGTAACCCAAAATAGGCTATTTAACAATTATGATCTTGAAAGAATAGACCAAGATCATACTTATATTAGCTTAGTGATTAGTAACTACAACATAGAGCTACAAGCGAGATCGGTTTTTCTATATACTCCCTACCTCATTATCATAATCAGAAACTTAAATGACTCAAGTAGATTGGCGACATGTTACGCCTCAGTACGACGAATATAGCGCTCAATTAGAGCAATTCCCTGACATCTCGCCTTTCCCGTTTTCAGATATTCAACATAGATTCAAAGATGCGTTAACCCGCTTTGTCCGTTTGTCTAACCTTTCGCGTGTTTTACTTGTAAACGCTCCAGACAATTCGATCTATCGTCAAATGATTGTTGAATCTCTAGTCACTGCTTTAGATGATCACACTCTACCGGTTATAAAAACTGAGTCTTTAAATGCTGTCTCTCTGTTTGACCAAGTTCAGTCAAAAGACGGTAAGGTTGTAGCGACAAAGCCCGGCCTACTGGCTAGAGCAAACAACGGCTATCTGATCGTTTCAGCAAACTTGATCTTGGCCAACCCAGGAAGCTGGTTACTGCTTAAATCAGCACTGCTTGGTGAAGCCGTAGAACCAATCAGCAGTAATCCAGAGCACTTGAACCAATCCCCGACTTTGCCTTTGACTTACAACATTAAGTTGATTGTGGTTGGAGACAGAGCTCAACTAGGTGACCTTGATTACCTGGACAGCGATATTCAAACCGGTTTTTGCCTATTTAGCGAAATTGAACAAGATATCAAGCTCTCTGAAGAGACTTTGACTCAATATCTTGGTTACCTTAAGTGGCTTCAACAACGTTATGAATTGCCAACCATCACGCAACAAGCGTTGACTGGCATTCTTACTGCCGGAGCAAGAGAAACCGAAGATCAAAGCTATATCCCACTGTGCCCTATTTGGCACAACGCGTTATTGAACGAAGCTTTGATTGAAGCCGACAATGGTGAGATTGATATTCACCATATCCAGCAAGCTCAACAGCACAAATACAACCGTGAATCTTATCTACCAGAACGCGCCCTTGATGATATTCGTGATGGCCAAGTCATTATCGAAACTGAAGGTGAACAAGTTGGTCAAGTTAATGGATTGACGGTCATCGATGTACCGGGACACCCAATATCGTATGGTGAACCTGCACGAATTTCCTGTGTTATTCACTTTGGTGATGGTGATATTGCCGATGTTGAGCGCAAAGCCGAGCTGGGTGGTAATCTTCATGCTAAAGGCATGATGATCATGCAAGCATTTGTGAGCAGCGCACTAAACCTTGAAGATCCGTTGCCATACGCTGCTTCTGTTGTGTTTGAGCAATCGTATTGCGAAGTAGACGGCGATAGTGCTTCTCTTGCTGAGCTTTGTTCTCTGGTGAGTGCTTTGTCTGAATACCCTATCAATCAACAAATTGCGGTTACAGGTGCAGTTGACCAATTTGGACGTGTGCAAGCTGTTGGCGGGCTAAACGAGAAAATCGAAGGCTTCTACCATGTGTGTAAGCACAACGGCTTAACAGGCGAACAAGGTGTGATCCTTCCAAGATCGAACTTAAGGCATCTTGCACTAAAGCCTGACCTTATTGAAAGCATTAAGAATGAAGAATTCCATATTTGGTCTGTGTCTAATGTAGACGAAGCAATTCCTCTCATTATGAACAAGCCATTTAGAGACGATGAACAAGAAAGCGTTCTGAGTAAAATCGCGGAACGTATTGAAAACTTTGAAAGACATGAGCACCCTATTGGAATCGTTGGACGCATTAAAAACTGGTTTGTCTAGTACTGATCGGACTTGTTTAGCGTACACCTGTTCACTAATATGCACCTATCAAAAATCGGAGTAATTGATAATGCAAAACAAACGTGATTCTTACACTCGCGAAGAGCTTCTAGCATCAAGCCAAGGCGAACTATGGCCACAAGGCCCTCAACTACCAGCACCGAACATGCTAATGATGGATCGCATCACTAAGATGTCTGAAACTGAAGGTGATTACGGTAAAGGTTTAGTTCTTGCTGAGCTGGATATTACTCCTGACCTATGGTTCTTCGATTGTCACTTCCCGGGTGACCCAGTAATGCCTGGTTGTCTAGGTCTTGACGCAATGTGGCAGCTTGTTGGCTTCTACCTTGGTTGGGTTGGCGGCGAAGGTAAAGGCCGTGCTCTAGGTGTTGGCGAAGTGAAATTCACTGGTCAAATTCTACCTACTGCGAAAAAAGTAACTTACGAGATCCACATGAAGCGTGTTGTTAACCGTCGTCTAGTTATGGGCCTTGCGGATGGTCGCGTACTTGTTGATGGTAAAGAGATCTACGTTGCTAAAGATTTGAAAGTTGGCCTTTTCCAAGATACGTCAGCATTCTAATCTAATAGTTAGATTTTTAGTAAAGCAGCCCATGGCTGCTTTATTTTCGTTCCAATAAGTTTAGTTATAGTGCATTAAAGTATCCCGTATTAAGCTTGAAACAGGATAAATCCACCAGCGATACGCTTATGATAGCGAAACTAGAATGCTACATAGCTCTGGGAGTCTTTGTGTTGTTCTGAAACTAACAAGGCTCCAGCCGTTGTAATCAACAGACAATGGAGCCCTGACCTTGAATTCTTTACGCCCTATCTACTTATAGAGACCTGATTGCTTGTCATCTTTGGCGTCACGCCATCCACCTAACCAATAAGACCGAGAATCCATTTGGCTATATGGGCAAGCTTCTTGCGACCGTCCATTTAAACCAGCCTTGTAGCCTTGAGATTGTGCTCGTTCTAGTCGATCACGCTTTTGTCTCTTCATAGTGCAGTCCTCATACGGGTGTTACATTTACTAACATACAATGATTACAACTTTACGGAGTTTTTGTGACTCCAACTTTAAGAATCGGTCAAATTTTCACTTTTCTCAAGGTGAAAAAAAGCCCGAGTTCAGAATTGTGAACTCGGGCTCAGGAGATAAAATTATTTAAATTTTCTGCGGAACCCTAATAGACCAAGCACAGTCAAAGTTAACCAACCTAGGCTACCACCTTGGCGCTCAACTTTCTCGGTGTCGGTGCTACGAGTTACTACGCTATCAATGTCAGAGCCAGTGTCATACCTTGCTCCCTTGATTGGGATAAGCTTAACAGCTACAACCTTTTCGACTGCGTTAGATGAGGCACCACCACAGTATGAGTTGTGTGATGTTGTGTCATAAGGCTTATCATTACCGTCGACTGTACATTTGATAGCCGTTGCTGAAATCACGCCAGCATCATTGATATCCGTCGCATCAATGATTCTAAATTGGTTATTGTGACTAGACGCATCACCATCATTTGTTAAGTCATCTAACCACCATGCTTTACCACCAAAAATATCAACACGGCGTTCATCAGTTGAAGACGGGAGATCGTAAGGGTAAATAAAGCCTCTGTGTCTTCTTTCACTACCATCAACCTCACGAGTGGTTTCTGCATCTATTTGGCCAACAAACTCATTAAAGTTGTTAACTGCTTTAGCTTCACCGCTCGAACCACCAAAGAAGATACCACCAGACAAGTACGTTGCTGTTGGGTTTTTGGCATCGGTTACAACGAAAGGCTTATTACCTGCACTACCACTCTCTGGTACATAACCATTACGCTTAGAATAACCAACAGCGAACAAATTATCGTTGATGTCAGTCGCTACAGAGTTACTGTATCTAGCATCGTCGTTAGACGAGCCTGACTTAACCTCTGCACCGCTAATCTGTGTAGTCGTCCATGTTGCACCAGTAAGATCTAATGAGTCACTCACAAAAACACTGGCGTTCATGTCTTGTAGGTCACCATTACCATCTGCAGTATTATAGCCAACACCGTAAAAACCAGAACCTGATTCAACGATTGAACGCATACTGCCTTGAGCAAAGTAATCACCTTGTTTAGCGTCACCGCTGCGAATCCAATCGATTTCTTTGGTCGTAGTACCGTCCCAGATCGCCGCTTTAGAAGCATAGGCCTTATCTGGTTCTGATGTATCAGTCGGAACAAACTCTTCAGAGACACTACCTACATTGTAAACTTTGCCGTTACTCGCTTTTATCGCACGCCACGCACGAGTTTCTGAAGCTCCAGTTGGCGCCGCTGTCGTCGTAAACAATGCATTATTGCGAATATCATCTTTGGATTTGATCCCCACAGGTTGGGCATTCTCATCTAAAGAATTGATTACCGTATTGCGAGTTTCAAAAGTATCCCCACCTTCAACAAACGCTTTCGCATTTACGTGAGTAAGGTCATTTCTTTCCTTACTCCAAGTGTCATTCCAACGGTTTTCAGCCCAACTTTCACATGTAGAATATCTCAGCTCTCGATAACAATAGTTTTCGAAATCATCACGCTCTTGAATGTACTGAAATGGTGCATCCATTGCGAATGGTACTTCTTCACGATAACTTACCGCTTCAAGCGTATCGCGAGTCTCACCAGCAAGTTTAAATGCACTATCGGTACAGTTGGTTGCAGCTGAATCGAAGCAACCTAACGCAAGCTCATTCGTTCCGTCTGTCGCAACACCAGGTTGAATCGCCACACCATAGATTTCAGAGGCACCTGTAATTGAAGGAGTGACTTCAACGACCTTGTAAAGCGCAGCATTGGCATTAGTTGCAGCTAAAACTAATGCTGCAACTGTAGTTAATTTAAATTTAGTACAAGTCATTATTACTTCTTAACTTTCCTGTTGTAGTGCCTCGAGCTCTTCCCAGCGCTCAAATGCAACTTCAAGCTCCTGCTCTGTCGCAGTTAGCTTATCTAAAACTGGCTGTGTCTGCTCTACAGATTTCGAAAAGAAGCTTGGATCGTTGACTTCTTCCTGAAGAGTTTCAATTTGAGTTTCCAATTCTTCCAAACGCATTGGTAGCGCTTCTAGTTCTCGTTGTAGCTTATACGATAACTTCTTAGGTTTAGCCTTAACTGGCGCAGTTTTGGGAGTTTCCTCAACTACTTTCTCAGGCTTTGATGGCTTTTCAACCTGTCGGTACTCTAATGCTTGTTTTCTTTGCTGCTGAGCATCGTGGTAACCACCAACAAATTCTTCAATAACACCATTACCTTCAAAGATCCAACTTGTCATAACCGTGTTATCAACAAACTGACGATCGTGGCTCACTAAAAGAAGCGTACCCTGATAGTTGGCAAGCAAATCTTCTAAAAGTTCCAAAGTTTCGATATCTAGATCGTTGGTTGGCTCATCGAGAATCAACAAGTTGTTCGACTTAAGGAAAATACGCGCCAATAACAGACGGTTTTTCTCACCACCAGATAGTGCTTTAACAGGAGTGCGAGCACGTTTTGGAGAGAATAAGAAATCTTGTAAGTAGCTTAGAGCATGACGCTCACGGCCACCTACGGTCACTTCTTGCTTACCATCCGCGAGGTTATCAATTACAGACTTCTCAGGGTCTAGAATTTCGCGGTATTGGTCAAAGTAAGCGACTTCAAGCTTAGTACCACAATGCAAACGACCTGAATCAGGCTTAAGCTGGTCAAGAAGCAGCTTAAGTACCGTACTCTTACCACAACCGTTAGGACCAATCAGAGCGATACGATCGCCACGCATGATGTTGAAGCTGAAGTCCTTAACAATTTCTTTGCCTTCAAAGCCAAAGTTAAGATTCTCAGCTTCAAATACAATCTTGCCTGAACGCTGGCCATCGTCGATTTGGATAATCGCTTTGCCCTGCACTTCTCGACGGTTTAAACGCTCTTCACGTAGCTTCTTAAGCGCACGCACACGGCCTTCGTTACGAGTACGACGAGCTTTAATGCCTTGACGAATCCAAACTTCCTCTTGAGCAAGCTTCTTATCAAATTCAGCGTTTTGCATTTCTTCTACACGAAGCGCTTCTTCTTTCTCAACAAGATAGTTTTCGTAATCACCCGGGAAAGAGCTCAATTTACCGCGATCAAGATCGACAATACGTGTTGCCATCGATTTAATGAACGCACGGTCATGCGAGATAAAGATGATTGAACCGCGGAAGTCTTTCAGGAAACCCTCTAACCATTCAATGGTCGCAACATCTAAGTGGTTAGTCGGTTCGTCAAGTAGAAGCACGTCAGGGTCACATACAAGCGCACGAGCAAGTGCTGCTTTACGTTGCCAACCACCAGACAAATCCGTCAGTTTGGTTTCTGCAGTTAGCTTAAGCGCCGCCAATACGTTGCTTACGCGATCTTCAAAGCGCCATGCATTCGCATGATCCAATTGCTCTTGAACGCGAGTAAGGCGGTTTAGATTCTTTTCACTTGGGTCTGTCGCGATGAGATCCAGAAGATCATGATAGATCTTCAGCTGTTCGCCGATTTCAGCAAGGCCACCAGCAACATAGTCATAAACTGTACCTTGTTCATTACGCGGTGGATCTTGTTCTAGACGAGACACAACCACATCTTGCGTGATTTGCATCTTACCGTCGTCCATGATGATGTTTCCAGATAGGATTTTCATCAATGTCGACTTACCAGCGCCATTGCGCCCTACTAAACATACACGTTCGTTTTCTTGCAGCACGAAGTCCGCACGATCTAATAATGGGTGATCACCAAACGCTAATTGCCCATTATGAATTGTAAGTAATGCCATTCTTCTTTAACCAATCATTAAGTTCTAACAAGCCAAATGGCCAGTTAAGCTCTGAGCTTTGAGAAAGGTCAGAGCTTTCAAATTTGAGCACCGGAATAGTGACCCCGTAACGGGAAAAGAGCTCATCATCAAATGCAATGTCAACAACGTTGACGTGATGGCTAATGTTTAACTGTTCCGTGAGTTGGAATGCCATCTCACATAGATGGCACCCTTCTGTACTGTAGAGAGTCAGCACTATATATCCTTATACGATCTCTTAACTACTTATGTGTAATCAACCAGCAGTTATGAATGTGCTTATTGCGAGAGAAGTCCAATGGAAGTGTCTTCGCTGAGATATTCTGAGCCTTAAGACCTAACTCATCTAGAGCTTCCAAGTCCATTTTGAAGTGACGCTTGTTGTTAGAGAACACAATCGTGCCTTCTTCACGAAGAAGATGTTTAAGGTTTTCCATCAGCTGAATGTGATCACGTTGAACATCGAAAGATTGATCCATACGCTTTGAGTTAGAGAACGTAGGTGGATCGATAAAGATCAGATCATAAGAACCCTGCTCTTTAGCTAGCCATTGTAGACAGTCAGCTTGAACAAACTGATGTTGACGACCAACACGACCGTTAAGCTCCATGTTCTCTTTCGCCCACTCTAGGTAGGTATTAGACATATCAACAGTAGTTGTAGAACGAGCACCACCCACAGCAGCATGAACAGATGCACTTCCTGTATAAGCAAACAAGTTTAGGAAATCCTTACCTGCGGCCATCTCACCGATACGACGACGAGTGATCTTATGATCTAGGAACAACCCGGTATCTAGGTAATCATGAAGATTAACAATCAGCTTAACGCCATACTCGTTCACTTCTAAGTTCGATGAGTCTTGAGCCAATTTCTGGTATTGAGAACGGCCTTTCTGTTTCTGACGAACTTTAAGCACAACGTTGTTTGCTTCTACGCCTGTTACTTGAATAGAAGCACGGATGATATCGGTTAAGCGACGTTTTGCCTTCTCTTCCGGTACATCTTTAGGCGCTGCGTATTCTTGAATCACAAGGTGACCTGGGTATACATCAATCGCTACATTGTATTCTGGTAGGTCAGCGTCGTAGATACGGTAGCAATCTAATTGCTCTTTCTTAGCCCACTTGCCAATTTTACCGATGTTCTTTTTAAGACGGTTCGCGAAATCAGGTGCAATCAATTGTTCTTGCTCGCCTGATGGACGCTCTGACATCGGACGATCTGAAATTGAGTAGTTCTTTTGGTGACACGGTAACGCACCGTTGTTCAACTTGAACTGTTTATCTGCACGCATGCGTAAGCAGCTTAGTAGCTCGTCTGAGCTAGAGAAGATAGATGCGTTACAGCCACCAAATTCAGCTTTAAGCTGTGCACCGAATGCTGTGTAAAGTGCAATAAGACCCGGCTCGGTACCAAGACGTTCACCGTAAGGCGGGTTAGAAACAATCACACCATCAGTAAACTCTGTAGGACGCTTAAGCTTTGCAGCATCGCCTACTTCGAATTCAATCAACTCTTCAACACCAGCACGACGAGCATTGTCACGCGCTGTTTTGATCATGCGTTCGTCATTGTCATAGCCATAGAACTTACATTCTACTTTCTTAACGCCACGACGGCCTTGGACGTTCGCTTCTGCTTTAACTTCAGCCCAAAGCTCAGGCTCGAAATCTTCTAGTGATTCAAAACACCACTTCTGACGTTTAACACCTGGAGCCATGTTTGCAGCCATCATTGCAGCTTCAATCACTAACGTACCTGAACCACACATTGGATCTAGGAAAGGTTTCGTTGCATCCCAACCACTACGAAGAAGAATCGCGGCAGCAAGAGTTTCACGTAGTGGTGCTCGACCTGATTCAGGACGGTAACCACGTTGGTGAAGACCGCTACCTACCATATCAACACCAAGAATCGCTTTATCACGGTGTAAACGAACGTGGATACGAATGTCTGGGTTCTCTTTGCTAATAGAAGGACGAGGTAAAGACTTCTTCTCAAAGCAATCAACAACGGCATCTTTTACTTTCATCGCACCGTATTGGCTATTACGGATTTCGTTGTTCGTACCATTGAAGTCAACAACAAAACGCTTAGAGCTATGGAATTGATTTACCCAGTTAACCGCAGTGGTTGATAGGTACAAATCCATGTCGTCCATACAAGTGAATTCAGAAAGGACACGTACAAATCGAGAAGCCAAACGGCTCCACAAACAACAACGATAAATTTGCTCATTGGTCGCTTTGAATTTAACACCTGCTTGAACAGGTTTTGCGTTTGTAATCCCTAGTTGGGTTAGTTCTTCAACTAATAAATTCTCAAGGCCGTTTGAGGTAACCGCTAGATATTGATTCATAGTGTTCTTTTATTGATAAAAATGAGCTCGATTATACCTGAATTTGTTACTAGAGCATCACACTAAACTCGTCTTTTCATTGAATCTTTCTTCTAACTGGCTAGCAAACGCGCAGTGTTGAAGCGATCGCTTACCCACATCCCCTTAGAACATAAGACTTATCAAACCAACACGATTCAGGACCAAATACCGACCAAAGCGATAATGTGAATTTATATTCACCCTAAAATTGGTATATACCAATCGTGAATTTAGTGTGAAAGTTAGCTACAAAAGGACATAAACAGGGAATAAAGATGGGGAAATTACACTTCTGGAGATAAAAACAGGCAGAAATTAAGGTGAAAAAATAGTCGTAAGTTCACTATTTAAATGGTTAAGCAGTGATGTATTTATCAGGGTGAGGTTTTTTAGGCACAAAAAAATCGGCTAATGAGCCGATTTGGGGGAAGATTTGACAGGTTGGTGCGTTGCGATGTGTGTGAGAAATGATGGACTAGACTGAAGGCTAACCAACCATCGCAATGTGCGTTTGATGAAGAATAGCGTTCGCGTCTATCATTCTATCGTGCATGACCTTAATCGAGTCGCCAAAGCGTAACCCTTTTGAAGGTGTAAGCAGAAACTCTTCTAGGTCGACAAATGCACATAGGCTCGCACACTCTCCCACTTCTAATACAATGAAATACCCTAGGCTATGCTCGTTATTCATTTGTACAATATCCCCTTCTTGAGGATATTCATGGCCAGTACCTTGTGAGTCGAAGAACCAACTCTTAGGCTGTACAGGCTTATGGAAACGCTTTGCTGCCACACAATAGAGTGCTAATTCAGCTTGACGAGGCTCAGACAGTTCTAAGCCAGAAATTTGTTCTTTGAAGGTTTGGTATGAAGATGCGTCATCAACGGTGAATTCATTATCTCGAAACGCGCAGTCCACCAGCTTATTGCGGACCAGATTCGTTTTGAAAATCATATCCTCTCCGAGGTTTAGCATTAATGAACATTGCTGCTCATCGTAATACCAACTCCATGTATCGCTAGGTTTAAGCATCATTTCGTCTCACACTGTTGAACCATTCCATTAGGTAAAACGCAAAATTACCTTCAATTACAGTAATTTTACTGAGCAATAGGCAAAAAAAAAGAGGAAATGAATTCCTCTTTCTTGTCGCTTTTCTCTACAACTCAGTGAGTTACAGTGTCTCTTTTATTAAGACGATGCCAGATTGTCGCTTTTCAGAAATAAAAGCGTCTTGCCGTTTAAAGATTTTTAACGATGTCACCTACAAGGCCTGGACCTTTGTAAATAAAACCAGAGTAAACTTGTACAAGCTTAGCGCCTGCCATCATTTTCTCTTTTGCAGCAACATACGAATCAACACCACCTACTCCAATGATCGGCAGTTTGTCACCCAGCTCTTCGTGAAGTTTACGAACTACTTCAGTACTACGAGATTGAACAGGACGTCCACTTAGGCCACCCGCTTCATCACAATGTTTCATACCTTCAACGATTGAACGATCCAATGTTGTGTTTGTTGCGATCACACCATCGATCTTATTTTTGATCAATGATTCACAAATTTGGCGAATTTCGTCGTCGCTTAGATCCGGAGCAATCTTAAGAGCAAGAGGAACATATTTACCATGCTTCTCTTCCAGTTCAGATTGTTTCGTTTTAAGTTCAGACAATAGATCGTCTAGAGCTTCGCCGTATTGTAGAGAACGAAGTCCTGGAGTGTTTGGTGAAGAGATGTTCACAGCAATGTAACCAGCGTATTGATATACCTTCTCCATACAGATCAAGTAATCTTCAGCGCCCTTTTCAATTGGTGTGTCTTTATTCTTACCAATGTTAATGCCTAAGATGCCATCGTAGTTCGACTTCTTAACATTCTCAACAAGGTTGTCGACGCCTAGGTTGTTAAAACCCATGCGGTTGATGATACCTTCAGCTTCAACAAGACGGAATAAACGAGGTTTGTCGTTACCCGCTTGCGGACGTGGAGTCACTGTTCCTACTTCTACGAAACCAAAACCCATTGCGCCAAATGCATCAATACATTCGCCGTTTTTATCTAGACCGGCAGCAAGGCCAACTGGGTTTTTAAAAGTAAGACCCATGCACTCTACAGGTCGATGAGGTAATTGTTGGCGATACAAAAGATCAATAGGTGTGCCAGTGAAGCGTTTGAAATTTTGAATTGCAAGATCATGTGCCTTTTCGGCATCAAGTTGGAAAAAGCCAGTTCTGGCTAGACGGTAAAGCATTGTGCCTCCGATAGAAAAAAGCCCCGTGTAAACGGGGCGATATTATTTACTTATTTACTCAACTATTCAATCTATTACTGACTGTAAGGGTAAGATAATCGAGTTTGCTAACGAATGAGCTTCATTATTAAGCAAACGTTATCGTTTCTTCAAGTTATTAAGCCATTTCTAATCTCAACCTTAGTACAGCCATCAGGTCACTTAACAACAAACAACGTTTGCGTCGAAGTTTGTTCTTCAAAAGTCGTTAGGCCTATTGTTTCCACTTTACCGAAACGAAAAAGGCAGACCTTGTGGCCTGCCCTTATACTTTTTCGTCTTATCTAGTAACTAGTCTTTTGACATGCAGTTTAGATTCAACAGCATCAATTCACGCAATGCTACTGAGAACTTAGCAAACTCATGAACAGAACCTACTTTGAATTCGTTTAGGATGCTTTCCCAACGATGTAGAGAAACAGAGTTACTTTCCATCCAGTCATCAAGCGCTTTAATCACATCGATATCTGAAGCACAACCACAGTTAAGTACTTGACCAGTTAACTGGCGTTGCTGCCAATCCAGATCTTCTCTGAATGCTGCACGCGCCAGTGCTTGCCAGTTGTTGTCTATAGCTTGGCCATTGATTTGCTTCAAGAACCAGTGCAGTGACAAACGGTCGCCTAGGTTGAAGTAAAGCTTAGACGCTTGCTGTACTGTTTTACCCGTTTCACGAGCCACTGTAGATATATCCAGTGCTGAGTACAGGCTAGACAAACGAGCCACTGAATTAGCCAGCTCAGCGTTTACACCTTGGTCAATCCATACTTGAGCCATTGCTTGATGCTCTTCTACTTCTGAAGCCACTAGGTTTTCATCCAGCTTCTCAGTAATTGCGACGACATCACCTTGGTAAAGCTCAATCAATACATTCACTGACTGTTTACCGGTACGGTTTCTTAGCAACCAGCGTGCTAGACGACGAAGCGTACGACGTACATGGTAAAGCAATTCGTATTGAGCTTCAGAACTTGAGATGTTGTCCAGTTCACGGATGCTCTTCAATACCTTACCCAGGCCGTAGATTTCACGTGATGCCGCGTAAGCATTCGCAATATCAACAATGTTCGCGCCCGTCTCTTCTTGCAAGCGAGTCACGAAGTTACAGCCCATCTCGTTAACCATTTGGTTAGCAAGCGCAGTCGCAATGATCTCTGCACGAAGTGGATGGTTATCCATGTGCTGAGAGTAGTTACGGCGTAACTCTGTTGGGAAGTATTGCATCAGTTGTTGAGCATGGAACTCATCATTCGCAATGTCATCACTCACAAGATCTTCTTTTAGAACCATTTTACCGTAAGCGATCAATACTGATAGTTCTGGTCTTGTTAGTGCTTGGCCCTGCTTCTCACGTTCTAGCAGCGTTTCGTCATCTGGGATGTATTCCAAACCACGGTCTAAGTACCCGGCTTTTTCCATTGTGTGGATAAAGCGGATTTGCTCTTTCACTAAGCCTACACCTTGATGCTCAGTAACAGAGATAGACTCAGCTTGGCAGTAAGCGTCGTCTAGTACGATTTCACCTACTTCATCTTCCATAGATTCAAGAACTTGGTTACGTTGCTTAACGGTAAGATCACCATTAGACACCAAGCCATTCAAGAAGATCTTAATGTTAACTTCGTTATCCGAGCAATCTACACCACCAACGTTATCGACAAAGTCAGTATTAACTCGACCGCCCGTTAGAGCGTATTCAATACGACCCAATTGAGTCATACCCAAGTTACCGCCTTCACCAACAACCTTAGCTTTCAGGTCACGGCCATCGATACGTAGCACGTCATTTGCACGGTCACCCACATCGGTATGAGTCTCACTAGAAGACTTAACGTAAGTACCAATACCGCCGTTCCAAAGTAGATCAACTTTCATAGACAAGATCGCTTTGATCAAGTCGTTTGGTGCCATTGATGCTTTCTTGGTACCCAGCATTTTCTGAATTTCAGGTGTCAAAGAGATAGACTTCGCTCGGCGAGAGAAGATGCCACCACCTTGAGAAATCAGGTCTTTATTGTAATCTTCCCAACTTGAACGAGGCAGATTAAACAGACGGTCACGCTCTACCCAGCTTGATGCTGATTCTGGATTCGGGTCAATGAAGATGTGCATGTGGTTAAACGCAGCTTGCAAGCGAATGTGCTTAGATAGCAGCATACCGTTACCAAATACGTCACCCGCCATATCACCCACACCAATGGCAGTGAAGTCTGTGCTTTGACAGTTAATACCCATTTCGCGGAAGTGACGTTTAACCGATTCCCAGCCACCTTTCGCCGTGATACCCATGGCTTTGTGGTCGTAACCGTTAGAGCCACCCGATGCAAACGCATCACCTAGCCAGAAGTTGTACTCTTCAGCTACTGAGTTCGCTAGATCTGAGAATGTCGCGGTGCCTTTATCGGCTGCAACAACCAAGTATGGGTCATCTTCATCGTGACGAACAACGCTCTTAGGTGGGATAACCTCACCTTCAATGATGTTGTCTGAAACGTCTAGCAATGCACGGATGAAGCGCTTGTAACAACGTTGACCTTCAGCAAAGATCTCGTCTCGGCCAGACATCATGTGTTGACGCTTACAAACGAAACCACCTTTAGCACCAACCGGTACGATAACCGTGTTCTTAACTTGTTGCGCTTTAACTAGGCCTAGAATCTCAGTACGGAAGTCCTCTTGACGGTCTGACCAACGTAAACCACCGCGTGCTACTTTACCGCCACGTAAATGCACACCTTCAATGTCTGGTGCGTAAACGAAGATCTCAAACGCAGGAACCGGCGCAGGGATATCTGGAATCTCGCTTGGTCTCATTTTCAGAGCCAACCAAGGTTTAGACTGCTTATTCTCGTCTACTTGGTAGTAGTTAGTACGAAGCGTTGCAGTGATCATTTCCATGTAGCGACGAATGATACGATCATCATCCAAGCTTTCTACATGATCCAACTGTTCAGTGATCTTCTTAATAAGATCTTGTTGGCCTTTTACGCTGCCCTTCAGTTTCGGGTTAAAACGCTTGCCGAATAGGCTCACTAGCCCTTTCGCTAATTCTGGGTAATGAGACAATGTGTCTTCAATGTATTGTTGGCTGAATGGGAAACCAACTTGACGCATGTAACGAGCATAAGCACGTAAGATTGAGATTTCACGGCCAGAAAGACCAGCGCCAAGTACTAAGCGGTTGAAACCATCGCTGTCTAACTCACCCGCCCAGATTGCCGCAAAGGCTTGTTGGAAAAGATCGCGAGCTTCACGAAGATCAATGGTCTTATCGCTCTTGTGCAGCATAGAGAAATCAAGGATCCAATAGGTCACACCGTTGGTTTTACGCACTTCATATGGAGATTCACCGATAACGCGTAGGCCAAAGTTTTCAAGCATTGGCATAACATCAGAAAGGTGAATTGGCTCATCGCTGTGATAGAACAACTTCAAACGAACGGCTTTTGAATCTGCCGCTTCTTCTTGAGGACGGTAGAAAAGCATACCCAGTTTGTTGTCTTCACTTAGCGCTTCTAAACGTTCAATGTCGGCAACAGCAGAACCTGGCATCATGTCTTCTTTGTACGAACGTGGGAATGCACGCATGTACTCTTTCGACAATGGAAGACCTTTGCTTTCACCGAAGTTTGCAATGATAGATTCAGACAGACGGTCATCCCACGTAGACGATACTTCCATTAAATTTTGCTCAATTGTTTTCACGTCCACATCCATGTTGTTGTTATCAACACGAACAATATAGTGCGTTCTTGCTAGCGGGCTTTCAGAGAAGTACGTTGTAAATTCAACCTCTTCTTCACAACCAAAGTACTGTTTCAAGATGCGCTGTGTTTGGCGACGAAGCTCAGTGTTGTAACGATCTTTTGTTACGTAAACCATGCAGCTAAAGAAACGACCAAACGGGTCTTTGCGAACAAACAAACGCAGGAGATCGCGATCTTGCATTTGTACTACGCCCGTACCGACTTCTAGTAGCTCTTCTTCTCGAGCTTGCAGCAGTTCATCACGTGGGTAGTTTTCAAGAATGTTGTGCAGCGCTTTGTAAGAGTATGAACCTTCACGGTAACCACTCGCATCCAAAATACGTTCTACTTTCTCGCGAACAAGAGGAATCGTTTCAACGGTTTGGTTATAAACGGCAGATGTGTAAAGACCAGTAAAGCGGTGCTCACCAATGACCTTACCGTTCTTATCGAATTTCTTAATACCAATGTAATCGTTGTAAGCTGGGCGGTGAATGCGTGAAGCCGTGTTGCCCTTGGTTACGATAAGCACATAAGGCTTTTTCGCTTCAAGACGTGCCGAATCAGAAAACTCAGATAGCTTAACGTTACGTACACGATCTGAGTTCGCAAACAAACCAAGACCTTGCTCCTTGGTCGGTTGCAGTTCAGTGTCGCCGTTAACTGAAACTAGGTCATATTCCTTATAACCCATGAATGTAAAGTTGTGTTCACCTAACCAACGAAGAAACGCCAACGTTTCATCAAAACGTTGGCCATCTACAGGAATGCTCTCTTTCTGCTTTTCTACTTGATTGGTTACTTCTTCAAGTCGTTCTACCATCTTCAACCAATCGTTCACAACTAAGCTAGTATCGGTAAAGATATCCAGTAGCTCCGTTTTAAGAGCTGTCATTTCAGCTTTACTGCTAAGACGGTCAACCTCAATATGGAAAAGCGATTGGAATGCACCTTCGTTATTGCTTACACCGACAACACTGCCCTTATCTGAGCGAGAGATTTGTGTTGGGTTATGAAGCATAAGGTGAGAAGAAAGGTCTAGGCGAGTAAGTGCCATTTTTACGGAATCAACAAGGAATGGGCTGTCTGGAACGACTATCTCAACGATAGTATGAGTAGACTGCCAACCTTGACGACTTACCGTCGGGTTGAAAACGCGTACAGAGATTTCGTCGGCTTTCTTTTCATTGATGTGATGCCATAAGCTAACTACAGCACCGTATAAATCGGATTCGTTTCTCTGAGTCAGATCGTCGTGAGAAACGTTACTAAACAAGTGTTGAGCAAGTTGAGTTACGAGAGGTCGATGAGCAAGGTCAAGTTTGTCTTGAATCAGCTTGTAAACTTTTTCAAGTAAAACTGGAACCACAGTTTCACGTGCGGTCATAGTCACACTCCACAATTAGAATTATATTTTATTATTAGGGGGATCACTTAATCTGGTGTTTGAAACGTGCCGTTGAGCGCTTTTCTACTAACGAGTTAAGCAAAGGTAATGCATTCATTTATTGTAAAAGCATTATTGAGAAATAGTTAATTGTTTTGGAGGTGGTAAGAGGTGAAATGTTTGATTATGTGATTAAGATTCCTTTTAACTCACTAGGCATGCCAAGGTTTACAGAGCTTCTAACTTAATAAACTTATTTTTTTGGTCAGTTGTCAGCCTAAACTGCCCTCTAACCCCTATTTGTGTAAGAAATGGTCTGAATCGAGTTGCAGGTAACTGTAAGCGTAAACCTGTTGTTGTTATCACTTGAACTTTACTTGCCGTACCAGAATAGCTGGCCAAAAACTGCTGATATGAGATGTTAAGTTGGAAAATATAGCGATTCATACGATACCTGTATAAATATACAGTGCCAGTGTTTTTTGGCACTTTTAGATGTCTGACGGTGAAACTGAACTTGAAGTTGCTCTAGCTTATCGAAAATTCGATGAACCAGAAACAAAAAATCAGTGGCAGATATTCTCTACCACTGATGACCTTTCGTTATAGCAAACAGTTTATTAGTAAACCGCTTATTAGCAAACAGTTACCTGAATGCGCGCTGACTTAAGCCTCTAGTGCTTTCGTCACTTTCTCAAACAAGTCTTTTGCTAGGTTGTCCATGCTCTTCAATGTCTCAAGTTCCTGTTTGATAAGAGCTTGGCGTTCATCATCGTACTTACGGAACTTAAGTAGCGGGTCAATCAGACGTGAAGCCACTTGTGGGTTGCTGCTGTTTAGCTCACGTAAGATCTCGCCAGCAAATGCATAGCCTTGACCAGACTTGTCGTGGAATTGAACCGGGTTCATGTTTAAGAATGAACCGACCAAGTTACGGGTACGGTTCGGGTTCTTCAAACTGAACGCCTGGTGCGACATCGACGCTTTGATCACTTCAAGTGCGTTTGAACTTGGGTTTGTACCTTGCAATGCAAACCACTTATCCATAACAAGACCATCGTGTTTCCACTTGTCACTGTAATCCGCCATCAAGGTTTCACGACATGCAAGTTGTGCGCTGTTTGCCGCGCCCATTGCTGCCATCGTATCTGTCATGTTGTTTGCTTGCTGGTACATCGCAACAACCAAGTCATTACCCTGCTCTGTATGTGCTAAGTAACTTAGGCAAACTTTACGTAGAGTACGCTTACCAATCGAATCGTGATCGACCGTGTATTCTGTTAGTGCGTGGCTGTGATAAACCGCCGCTAACTCGTCTTCAAGTTCTGCAGCTAGTGTGACTTTCATTGAGTTAAGAACCGATGCGACCGCATCAATATCAACGCGCTCGTACCAACCCGATACTTCATTGTGGCTTGGTAGAGAAAGCATTTCTGCAATAAACGCAGGCTCTAGTGAATCACTCAGCAGTACGCCACGGAATGCATCAACAACAGAATCAGAAAGCTCAAACGCTTGACCCTGCTGAACTTTCTCCACGTTACTGCGGATGTACTTCGCTAATAGCATTTGACCCGCATCCCAACGAGAGAATTCATTGCGAGCATTCACCATCAAGAAGATCAGTTCTTCATCTGAGTAGTCATATTCCAATTTCACTGGCGCAGAAAATTCACGAAGTAATGATGGGATCGGTTGCTCAGAAACGTTTTCAAACACGAACGTTTGCTCTGCTTCTTTCACATCTAATACATTATGAACTGGCTTACCGTTACATTGTAACTCAACAACTTCACCCGCAGCTGTGTACAGCTCGATATCAAGAGGAATATGCAGAGCCTGCTTTTCCGTTTGCTCATGAGTTGGCGCTGTTACTTGGCGAGTTGTTAACGTGTACTGTTTCTTCTCTGCGTCGTACTTACTTTCAACAGACAGCGTCGGCGTACCAGACTGGCTGTACCATAAGCGGAACTGAGATAAGTCAACGCCCGACGCATCTTCCATTGCCGCGACGAAGTCTTCACATGTTGCAGCCGTACCATCGTGACGTTCGAAGTACAGCTTCATGCCTTTTTGGAAACCATCTTCGCCCAACAATGTGTGGATCATACGGATCACTTCACTGCCCTTTTCGTACACGGTCAAAGTATAGAAGTTATTCATTTCTATCACTTTTTCTGGACGAATTGGGTGAGACATCGGACTTGCGTCTTCAGCGAATTGTGGCCCGCGAATAATACGAACATTGTTGATTCGGTTTACTGCGCGAGAGCCAAGATCAGATGAGAACTCTTGATCGCGGAATACGGTTAAGCCTTCTTTCAAGCTCAGCTGGAACCAATCGCGACAAGTCACTCGGTTACCGGTCCAGTTATGGAAATATTCATGGCCGATTACTGCTTCAATACCTAGGTAATCTGTATCCGTTGCAGTTTGGTCGTTTGCTAGAACGAACTTCGAATTGAATACGTTCAAGCCTTTGTTTTCCATCGCACCCATGTTGAAGAAATCAACGGCTACGATCATGTAGATGTCTAAGTCGTATTCAAGATTGAAACGTTCTTCGTCCCACTTCATTGAGTTAATCAAAGAAACCATCGCGTGGCTCGCACGGTCTAGATTGCCTTTATCAACAAAGATTTCTAGGTCAACTTTACGACCCGATTGTGTAGTGTATGCGTCACGAAGTACATCAAAGTCACCCGCTACTAAAGCAAACAAGTACGCTGGTTTTGGATGTGGGTCTTGCCACTTCACCCAATGACGACCGTTTTCAGCTTCACCTTCATCTACACGGTTACCATTACTTAATAAGAATGGGTTCTCTGCTTTGTCTGCAATTACCGTTGTAGTGAATTTCGCCAACACATCTGGGCGATCCATGTAGTAAGTGATACGGCGGAAACCTTCAGCTTCACATTGAGTACAGAACGCGCCACCCGACTTGTACAAGCCTTCAAGTGCACTGTTCCCTTCAGGGTTAACTTCGGTAACGATGGTTAGAGTAAATTCTTTTGGAAGGTCATTCAGCGTAAGTTGAGTTTCAGACTGTTCATATTGAGTCCACTCTTTACCTTCTACCAAAACAGAAACCAACTTCAAGCCTTCACCATCAAGTACTAATGTCGTGCTGTCTTTCTCCTGCTTAACACTAGAAACAGCCGTAACAATGGATGCTGAGTCGTACAAATCGAAAGTAAGATCGATTTCAGAAATCGTGTGAGATGGTGATTGATAATCTTTACGATACTTGGCTTGAGGTGTATGTGCCATGACGGGTTCCTTTTGATCGTTATACGTAATTATTTTTTAACTGTATATATCTAAAGGTTGAGCGCCAATAAAACAAGGGGAATATTAAAAAAAGGAGGCATTGTAAGAAAATGCCTCCATGTTTTGCTATTTTATCAATCAAATCAGACAGGAACGCCTAAGAAATGAACTGTGCACAATATTATCAACGAGTACGCCGTTACTGCTAAAACTCACGATTATCGAATGCGATTGAGTACCGCAAACATATCTCCCTCTTCACCTTGCAGCGTTAACACATCGCTGTTCAGTGTATATCGAGTGCCGTGTTCACCGTTCTCATAAAGTAACACTAGTTGATCGCCTTCTGTGTAATACACCCCGCGACGAATGACTTCACCACCTTCTTCATCTGATACTCGGAACATGAATATAAAGTCCGGCTGAAGGACTAAATCCATTTTTTGAATGTTACTCGCACGTAGATCGCTTCCAGACAGTTGGGCACTTGACCAGATTCCCGCCAATGCATTTGGCAAGGCCTTAGTGAACATAACACCGTTAAGATTCAGCATGTTGTGATTACTGCTGTACGCGTAAACCTGAGGTTCTGAGGTATTCAAACCCAAAATAATCGTGTCTTCATTGGCGTTATACAAACCTTCCCAATGATCGACACTGTAGTCTTTCTTTTGGATATCGATAGTGAATGAGTAGTTTGAATCAAGAGTGAGCTTGATCGCTCTAAAGTTTTCAGTGCCTTGCTCAGGATCAGGATTCATCAAATACCAATCACCAAGCAGCAAAGGAAGGTCAAAATGAGATAGATTACTATCACTTTTTGATTGTTGGTTACTCGAAGCGACCTCGCTCCCAAAAGCCACAAAACTTAAACAAGATAAAAATAGTAGAATCCATTTCATAAGCGTCCCCTCGTTTTCTTTAAGCTTAGGCACGTAATGAATAGAAAGCGAAAAAATATGATCTAAGTCACTAAATTTTAAGTGCGAAGTAACTTAAATGTCATTATCACTCGAAAAATAATACTTAAGTTTAGTTATTTTTACAGTGTACTTCACAGCCGAAAATCAAATAACAGTGGTTCTGCAGCAAGTTAAAAAGCGAGGAAGCATGCCGTTAACATGACATTATTCGAGGCAAGAACACAGGTACAAAAAAAGCGAGCCTAAGCTCGCTTTTCAAATAGTACGTCTTTAAACAATCACCTTATAACAGATATTTTGTTTATTTCTTGATCATATCCAGCATGATAGCAACTGATTCATCAAGATAAGCATCCGGGGCTTCGTAGTCTTTTGGAATATCATCCAACGTTTTAAATGCCTCTAACTTAGCGGCTTTTTGACGTTGATTGATACGATCTAGACGAAGCGCATCCGCATCATCGCTCTCTTGCTGACGTACCTTTTCATTCAAAGAAAGGTCGTTATCGTCTTTATCTGCCTTATATTTTTCAATATCTTGCGCGATAAAGCCAAATTCCATGTCTGTCGCAATACGAGCTTGGTGTTGAGCTGTTAAAGCAGCAATTTGCTCATCGTTACGCTGTAACACTGAGTAGTTTGCTTTATCAATGCTGTCCCAAGGTAGAGCATTGTCTTCAACACTTTCACCAGTATCTGCCGGGTCTATTGGCGTTGGGTAAGCAATATCAGGTACTACACCTTTGTTTTGCGTACTGCCACCATTGATTCGGTAGAATTTCTGGATTGTGTATTGAACGTAGCCCAACTCTTTATCGAACAAATCATAGATATGATTCAAAGAACGATGTTGTTGTACCGTACCTTTACCGAAAGAGTTTTCACCTAGGATGATTGCACGACCGTAATCCTGCATCGCTGCTGCAAAGATCTCAGATGCCGAAGCACTGTAGCGATTCACCAATACCGTTAACGGGCCTTGGTAACTGATTTGACCATCAGTATCGCTGTTCACTTTGACACGACCGTAGCTATCACGAACCTGAACAACAGGTCCTTCTTTGATAAACAAACCAGAGAGTTCAGTTGCTTCAGTCAGTGCACCACCACCGTTGTTTCGGAGGTCAACAATAATACCTTCAACACCTTGCTCTTTAAGCTCGGTGATCAGTTTATCGGTATCTTTAGAAAGGCCAACGTAGAAACTTGGTACTTCTAATACACCAATTTTCTTGCCGTCTTTCTCGATCACTTCTGATTTAACAGCGCGGTCTTCTAAACGAATCTTATCGCGAACAATTGTGACAACGTGACTTTTTGCATCTTTACCATCTGGCAAGATCTGTAGCTTAACTTTGGTCCCTTTAGGGCCTTTAATAAGTTGTACTACATCGTCTAAACGCCACCCGATAACATCAACAATTTCTTCGCCATCTTGACCAACACCAACAATGCGGTCTCCATCACTCAATTGTTTGCTGTTTGACGCAGGGCCACCAGCAACTAAAGAGCGAATAACGGTGTAGTCGTCTGTCATCTGAAGCACAGCACCAATACCTTCTAGAGATAGGTTCATCTCAGATTGGAATTGTTCTGCATTTCTTGGAGAAAGGTAACTTGTGTGAGGATCAACTTCACGCGCAAATGCGTTCATGTAGATCTGGAAAGCATCTTCATTATGCGATTGCGTAATACGCTTCATCGCATTGTTGTAACGCTTTTCCAAAACTTCTTGAATCTCTGGCCACTCTTTACCAGTAAGTTTTAGATTCAACGCATCATATTTAACGCGTTTTCTCCAAAGCTCATTCACTTCAGCGATATCTTTTGGCCACTCAGCTTCACTACGATTGAGCTCAATACTTTCATCGGTATCAAACTTAATCTCTGTATCTAGCAAAGACAATGCATATTGAAAACGTTCAAAACGCTTCTGCATAGACAGATTATAAACATCGAATGCAATCTGGTTATTGCCCGATTTCAGCTGATCATCAATTTGTTTAGATGACGCAGAGAAAGAGTCAATATCAGCTTGAGTGAAGATATTACGATTATAATCCAGCATCTCTAAGTAACGATTAAAGATAGCTTGAGAGAAATCATCGTTGAGATTGAAGTGTTTATAGTGAGAACGAGTAAATCGAGAAGTAACACGTTTACTAGCAGTTTCGTGTTGGACCTCAGGAGCGAGTAGAGGTAAATCGTCCTGATCTAATTTGGCTTCAAGAGCCTGAGCTGAAGCTGCTAGCCAAAAGCTAGCAGCAATCAGTGTCAATTTTGAACGGCATTTCATGCGTAGGAGTATCTCCTTTAAGCGCGCAAGTGCTCCGCTTTAACAACCATTTGTAGGCCGTTTGCTAACTGAACACGCACATCTTCCTTATTGATTTCAACAATGGTCGCAGCCATGTTTCCTTTACCCATGTTCACATTTACTTCTTTGCCAGCGATGAATTCGTCAGCGTTCAAAGCGCGTGTTTCTACAGGCTTTTCTACTTTTGGTGCTTTAGGCGCTTGACGACGAGGCTGTTGAGCTTTCTTCGCCTTAGGTTTCGCTTTGCCTTCTTCACGAGCTTTTTGTGCTTGTTCTTTACGACGAGCCTGAACTTTCGCTTTGCTTTCAGCAAGTGTAGCTTTAGCGTGTTCAACGTGCTCTTCTTCTAGTGTGCCACACGCGTTGCCGTCTAGGTCAACACGTTCTGCGCCAGCTTTTACGCCGTGCAGGTAACGCCATGATGATGTGTACTGTCTTAACGCTGCACGAAGCTGAGTCTTACTTACTTTTTCGTCTTCATTTAGACGTTCAGCAAGATCTTGAAAAATACCAATTTTAAGTGGCTTCGCTTCACCTTCTAGAGTAAAGCATTTAGGGAAACATTCAGCAATATATGCGATAACTTCTTTGCTGTTTTTTAACTTTTCAGTGTTTTCCATGTGGGTTCCTGGTTTTTGCGGTTTTCCGCGAGCATTAAGAAAATATTTTTACGTATTATAGAGAGATGCTTGGGAAAAACCACAGTAAGAGAATAATTTATGCCTTGTTCGCGTGCGAATTAAGCAGCTTTTCCACTTCTGCCATGAAAAATGTCAATCCGTCCTCGTCAATTTGAGAAAAACGACCAACATTTGGGCTATCAATATCAAGAACGCCCGCGATTTTTCCGCCAATCGAGAACGGAATAACGATTTCTGAGTTACTTGCAGCGTCACAAGCGATGTGACCTTCGAACTCATGAACATCATGAATGCGCTGAACTGTATTCGTCGCAACCGCAGTTCCACACACACCACGCCCGACCGGAATTCGCACACAAGCAGGTTGACCTTGGAAAGGGCCCAGTACAAGTTCGTCTTTTTCCTTAGCTAAATCCTGCTTCATTAAATAGAAACCCGCCCAATTCAAGTCATCCAATTCCATGAATAATAATGAACTGATATTAGCAAGATTAGCAGTTAGATCGGTTTCTGATTCAATTAATGCAACGGCTTGTTTGGTTAAGCGTTGGTAATGTTCTATTTTCATATTAACTTCCAATTAAATTGAGACTTCCATTATCAAGAGAACGCAGTAGAATGCGGCCATCAAACTAAATAGGACTTATTCTCATTACAATGAACAATTCAGAAGACACTATTAGCCGTTCTTGGTTAATAACTCAAGTAAAAAAACACAAGTCCAAATTACTGTTTGCTAACATTATTGCCATATTTGCAACTCTCATTAGTGTCCCTATCCCGTTGCTCATGCCATTAATGGTTGATGAAGTATTACTCGATAAGCCCGCTTCAGGCTTAGAGATGATGAACCACCTACTTCCATCTTCATTACAAACACCGACTGGCTATATAGCACTAACTTTGTTGTTAGTGATTATCATGCGCTCCGTTAGCCAAGCGTTGAACATTCTGCAAGGGCGTCAGTTTACGCTTGTGTCCAAAACAATTACCTATCAAATGCGCAGCAAGATGATAGATAAGCTTGGCCGCATCAGTATTCGACAATACGAAACCAAAGGCAGTGGCGGTATTAACGCCCACCTAATAACAGACATAGAGACAATAGATAAGTTCATTGGCTCGACTCTTTCTAAATTTATCATCAGCTTCCTGACCGTGTTCGGGACAGCGATCGTGCTGTTGTGGTTAGAGTGGCGTTTAGGATTGTTCATTTTATTGGTCAATCCTGTTGTAATTTATTTCTCCCGTAAACTAGGCAGCAGGGTCAAACACCTTAAGAAATACGAAAACCAATCTTTCGAGCGCTTTCAAAACCGTTTGGTGGAAACCTTAGACGGCATTTACCAACTGCGTGCGGCGAATAAAGAACGTATCTTTCTCGATGAACTTAAGGTTCAAGCAAACCAAGTAAGAATCGATGCAGACAAATACGCTTGGCAATCTGAAGCTGCTGGCCGTGTTTCGTTTCTGCTGTTCTTACTAGGTTTCGAGCTTTTCCGTGCCGTCGCTATGCTAATGGTGTTATTCAGTGACTTAACCATTGGTCAGATTTTCGCGGTATTTGGCTACTTGTGGTTCATGTTAGGCCCGGTCCAAGAGCTACTAGGGATTCAATTCTCTTGGTATAGCGCGAAAGCGGCACTACAACGCATCAACGATCTTCTTCAGTTAGAAGAAGAGAAGCGCCCTATCAGTAAAGTGAACCCATTTACTGAAGATCAAGAAGTGACAGTTGACATCGAAGACGTTACATTCTCTTACACATTAGAAAACACTGTTTTAAATAGGCTATCGCTGCACATCCCTGCAGGTAAAAAAGTCGCTTTGGTCGGTGCGAGTGGAGGGGGTAAATCCACGCTAATCCAGTTGCTGATTGGGGTTTACCAAGCAGACTCAGGTTGCATTCGCTATAACGGTGAAACAACCGATGACATCAGCTTTGATGTAATACGCAATCAAATTGCCGTTGTTTTACAACAACCTATACTCTTTAACGACACATTAAGGCATAATCTGACCCTTGGTGCTGAATACGACGAAATGTCGTTGTGGCGTGCGCTTGAAGTCGCTCAAATGCAAGATGTCATCAAGCAACTGAGCAATGGCTTAGATACACAAATTGGTAGGAATGGCGTTCGACTGTCTGGTGGTCAACGACAACGCTTAGCAATAGCTCGTATGGTGCTGAGCAATCCTAAGTTTGTTATTCTTGATGAAGCGACATCTGCACTCGATACAGCAACAGAGTCAGCACTGCATAAAGCGTTGAGCGAGTTTTTGAAAGATCGCACAACTTTGATAGTGGCTCATCGATTATCAGCGGTGAAACAAGCCGATCTAATCTATGTTTTAGAAGATGGACAAGTCACACAGACGGGAACACATGGTGAATTGGTTGAACAACAAGGACTCTATCAAACACTCTACGGCAGTGTGCAATCGCACGCCTGATGTTTGTGGCTCTGAGTCTTTAAGTCGGGTTGCTAACCTAACTTACGTTTCAACTTGGGAGGTCGCGTGACCTCCCCATCCGTAACCAACCCTTTATCAACAAAACACCAATGCGACAGCAGCTCAGTGCGTCTTTGCCAGGGCTGCGAACTTCCCGTAGATAAAATGGACATCCCTTTAGGGAAATCAGCTTACTGCCCAAGATGCGGAACTCAGCTTTATAGAGGCGGTACCCCTAGCCTCTCTGGAAACCTAGCAATCGCAATTACCTGCTTATTGCTGTTTATCCCATCGCACTTTTTTGAATTCATCAGTATTCGCCTGATTGGCGTCATGATACCCGCGACGTTACCATCGGGTGTTTTTACCTTAATGGGCGAAGGCTTTCCTCTACTTGGTTTGCTGATCCTGTTCTGCAGTTCGATCGCTCCGTTGCTCGTGTGCACCTCGGTACTCATCACTCATGCATCACTGCGTCTTAAGATCTTCACACCCTTTCGTTATGCATTAGCCATTATTCAGACTCTCAAACATTGGATGATGTTGGATGTGTTTCTGGTAAGTTTGGCGGTCTCATGTTTCAAACTGCAAGATTACTCTGACATTTTCGTCGGCCCTGGTTTGATTGGCCTGATTCTTCTGCAGCTTTTCAGCGTATTACTAGTAAGCCGTATCAGTGTACGTCGCTACTGGGAAGCTTGGGCAAAAGAATCCGAATACTCTTTTGCTGAGAGTAAGAACGTACACTGTCACAACTGTCACCTATCTCAGCCTGACGGTCATACTTGTGTGCGTTGTCACCATGACTTATACCACCGCAAGCCCTACTCTATACAGAAAACTTGGGCTCTGCTATTTGCCGCATCCGTGGCTATCGTGCCAGCCAATGTCATTCCTATTTCTATTCTTATTACCAACGGTCAAAGGCTAGAAGACACCATCATTTCCGGTGTCGCTTCGCTGATTAATAGCGATATGTATGGCATCGCTGCGATCATTTTCATTGCCAGTATCGTCGTGCCAGTCGCGAAAATACTGGGCCTCGCGTACATCTTAATCTGTATCAAGATGAAGCGCGCCGTTTGCCACAGACAACGCATGACCATCTATTTCATTGTGAAATGGGTGGGGAAATGGTCGGTGATGGACCTGTTCGTTATTTCGATCATGATGACCTTGGTCGACCGTGGACAGATTTTAAACTTTACACCAGGTTATGGTGCAGTCGCTTTTGGCGTCGTAGTTGTTCTCACGATGCTAGCAGCGGAAAGCTTAGATCCTAGGCTAATTTGGGATAACTACACCTCTAAAGATGAGTCAGTGAATGAACAACGATAACCAATCACAAACGTCATATTCACCAGAAGTAAGGAAAAACAAAGGCATCTCCCCTTTGTGGATTCTGCCGATATTAACCGTCGCCTTAGCCGGTTGGTTGGTCATGAAATCGATACACGATGCTGGGCAACGTGTGCAAATATACTTCTCAGATGCCGCAGGTTTAGTCGCAGGTCGAACAACGATTCGTTACCAAGGCTTAGAAGTGGGTATGGTGCGCGACATCACTTTATCCAAAGATCTATCGAGTATCTATGTCGATGCAGACATCTACCCTGAAGCGAAGAAGCTACTCTCAAAAGGCACTCGTTTCTGGCTTGTAAAACCGACAGCAAGTTTGTCGGGTATCTCAGGATTAGACGCACTTGTTTCAGGTAACTATATTGCTATCCACCCGAGCGAAACCAAACAAGACCCAGAAACCGTTTTCCAAGCGTTAGAATCCTCCCCTTCTGACTTACTGGCTTCTGAAGGTTTGAACATTTCACTGACGACCAAAGATCTGGGCGGCGTGTCTGTTGGCTCTCAAATCGTTTACCGTAAAATCCCAATTGGTGAGGTTTACAACTACCAGTTAAACGACAACGCGAAATCCGTTACGATTCAAGCGTCGATTAAAGATGAATACAGCCATATCATTACCGACCAAAGCCGTTTTTGGAATGTCAGTGGCTTAGGTGCCAGTATTGGCTTTTCTGGTGTTGATGTTCGCTTAGAGAGCCTAAGTGCATTGCTTGGCGGTTCAATTGCGGTCGACTCTCCAGGAGAAGGCCAACCGGTTGAGATGAATACTAAGTTCAAACTCTACCCAGATCTGAAAACAGCGGGTCGAGGTATCTCTATCAAGATTGCCGTTCCCGATGATAATAAAATCAGTGCAACGGGTGCTCCGATCATGTATCGCGGCATTGAAATCGGTCAAATCACTGATTTATCGCTAAGTGAAGGGCGTGAAAACGTCGTTGCATCTGCCGCTATCCAACCGGCATTCAGTGACTTTTTAAACAGCGGCAGTAAATTCGTTCTAGAAGAGGCTGAACTGTCGCTTACTGGCATGAAAAACATTGCCAATTTAGTGACAGGTAACTTTTTAACCTTGGTACCGGGTGAAGGTGAAAAGGCGCGTCGATTTACTGCAATCCGCAAAAATGAATTCAGTCAGGAACAAGAGAAATCCGTTGCGATTCGCTTAACGTCGAACAATTCGTTCGGGTTAGATGTCGGTACACAACTTCTCTACAAAGGCATTGCCGTTGGCTCTATCATCCATGTGGGATTAGTTGATGGTGTTGGTACGGGCTCTGATAAACACGAAGTCTTCATGGATGCACTTATCGATAATGAGTACGCGCACCTTATCAAAAGCCACAACCGTTTCTTTGTGACAGGTAGTGCGACTGCAGAGCTAACCGAATCAGGCTTGAGTGTTACGGTCCCACCAGCAAAACAGCTTCTTACCGGCTCGATTAGCTTTGTGAGTGAAGGTAAATCTGAAGCTCGAGCGGACTACCAACTTTTCCAAAGTAAGTCGTTAGCAGAAATTGCTAAGTTTAATCAGTCTGGTTCAAAGACACTTTCTTTGTTTGCCAGTGAGTTACCTTCAATTTCTAAAGGCAGTCCACTCCTCTACCGCAACCTACAAGTGGGTAGTATTTCTGATTTTCAGCTTGCCGACGGTGGCGTAAGAATCAAAGTCACAATCGAAAATCGTTACACGCACTTACTCAACAAGCACACTGTTTTCTGGAACCGATCAGGCGTTGAGGTTGATGCGTCGCTATCGGGTATCAGCATTAAAGCGGCACCAGTTAAAACCCTTATCCAAGGCGGTATTGCTTTTGACTCTCTGCCGGGAATCGACAACAAACTTGGTGACGTGTGGAAGCTTTACAAAGATTCAAAATCTGCTCGAAAATTTGGCCGCGCGATTACTATCACCTCTTCTGGCGATCAAGAAGTCAACAAGGGCATGGCGATCAAATATCAAGGTGTCACTGTTGGTGAGGTTACTTTGGTGATTCCGAACTTCAACAAGGGCGGCATTGAAATTACTGCGCGTATTTTACCTGAGTACGTCGACAAGATTGCCGTGACGAACAGTCACTTCTGGTTGGCAGAACCTGAGATTGGCCTTAATGGCATCAAAAACGTCTCTGCGCTGCTCTCTAAACACATCAACGTAGACCCGGGCAAAGGTGAAAGAAACACGAAATTTGAGCTTAGCAAAGGACCTGTGCAGCCTGAAGGCAAGATATTCCAACTGCAAAGCGAAACGCGCGGCTCAGTATCTGAAGGTACACCTATCCTATTCCGTGAACTAGAAATTGGCAGTGTTATAGATGTTCAGCTGGGCGAGTTTGCTGATCGCATCATATCTACGATTCAAATAGAACCTGACTACGCGTATCTAATCCGCGCAAACACCGTGTTCTGGAACGTGTCGGGCGTCGATGTCTCTATCGGCCTGTCAGGCGCAAACATCAAAGCCGGAACGGTAGACAGCTTGTTAAGAGGTGGTATTACATTCTCAACGCCACCGACAAATGAACTTCAACCAGTAGCAAGCGAAGATCAGTCTTTCTACCTCTATCCTCAAGCCGAAGATGAGTGGAAATCATGGAGAACCGCAATTCCTCGTCCATAGAGTGAACTCTCTGACGTTTCTGGAAGATTAATTCTTCATCAAAATGCAGCCATTAGGCTGCATTTTTGTTGTTTGCTGCAAATATGGTTTAGGACGGCCTCATTTTGCTTTAAACTCCCCGCATTAATGCAATAAATCGAGATACTCTTTTGCACGCTAACGTATATATTCCTGAAGAATTCCTAACGCACATCGAAGCAATCATGCCTAGTCATCTAGATATGGCTTCTTTTGTTGCGTCATGCCAAAAACCACTTCGTAAAAGTATTCGAATCAACACATTGAAAATCAGTGTTGAAGACTTCCTAGTACGAGCAAAAGAGAAAGGCTGGGAACTGGAACCTGTACCTTGGTGTGAAACGGGCTTTTGGATTACAGCGGACGAAAGTGAAGCGCCACTAGGTAATACGGCAGAACACATGTCTGGTCTTTTCTACATCCAAGAAGCCAGCTCGATGATGCCACCCTCGGCACTTTTCCAAGGCGAAGCTGATTACCAAGCGGTGCTAGACACTGCGGCTGCACCCGGCTCTAAAACAACGCAAATCGCTGCGCTAATGAATAATCGCGGTGTATTGGTTGCCAATGAGTATGCAGCAAGCCGTGTGAAAGTCCTTCACGCTAACATCGAACGTTGTGGCGTTCGTAATGCCGCTCTAAGTAACTTTGACGGTCGAGTTTTTGGTGGTTGGTTACCAGAACAGTTTGATGCTGTGTTGCTAGACGCACCCTGCTCTGGCGAAGGCACCATTCGTAAAGATGCCGATGCGATGAAGAACTGGACGTATCAATCAGTGGTCGACATTGCCGACACGCAAAAAGATCTGATTGAAAGTGCATTCCATGCTCTTAAACCTAATGGTGTTTTGGTTTACTCAACGTGTACGCTTAGCACCGAAGAGAACCAACAAGTGTGTCATCACCTAAAAGAAACCTTTGGTGATGCGGTTGAATTCGAATCTCTGGAATCACTATTCGACAACGCAACAGCAACCACGACAGAAGAAGGCTTTCTTCACATCTTCCCACAGGTCTATGACTCTGAAGGTTTCTTTGTTGCGCGTATCCGTAAACTAGCGTCTGTTACTCCACCAGAAGTTAAAAAACGTATGGGTAAATTCCCATTTGAAAAAGCATCAAAGAAAACTCAGCAAGAAGTCGCTGAACAACTAATGAGTACTCTCGATATCGAATTGCCAAGCGATACTCAGGTTTGGATTCGCGACAAAGACGTTTGGCTATTCCCAGAAGCGCTAGAGCCGATGATCGGTGAGTTCCGTTTTTCTCGCATGGGAATCAAGATCGCTGAAACCCATAAAAAAGGTTACCGCTGGCAGCACCAAGTAGCGACAACGCTCGCAACAGGTAATGAAGCTAATGTTGTAGAGCTTAGTATTGAAGATGCTCGTGAATGGTTCATGGGCCGCGATGTTCGCCCTGAAAACTTGTCAGGAAAAGGTGAAGTGCTAGTGAAGTACAATGGTGCAATCATCGGCCTTGGTAAGTGGGTTGGCAACCGAGTGAAGAACGGTTTACCACGCGAACTCGTGCGCGATAAGAACCTTTTCTAAAAGCGTTCGCACTGAATACACCTTAATAATCGAGTAGGAGGAGG